>NZ_JBEJZY010000028.1:0-67936 GCF_040256935.1 Photorhabdus viridis | reverse complement strand
CAATGGGTTAATCAGACAATACTTTCCAAAGGGAACCAATTTTAATGAAATCTCTGATCAGGAAATAAATTTTGTGGTAAACCGATTAAATAATCGCCCTCGAAAAACACGAGGTGGGAAAACACCAAATGAATTATTTAATTAGCCATATAATTAATAAAAATATAAAAAAATATTAATTTATTATATTTTTCAATATGATACATTGGATTTAAATGGTTACATGTAATTATTTATTTGAAACAGATATCTATAACATTACAATGAATTAATATGTTTTCATTAGAATTAACGATATAATTCCATTTCAGATAATTAATAAATTATATTTTCAGGGTTCTTAATCAGATATATACAATCATTATTTTCAATATGTATATATCTGCCTTTATAACTTAATCAATCAGTGAAAATTGTTGCCGTAGATAAGTCCCTGAGCCTAATAATCCAGGTTGCGGATGAGTAATCAGATAAACAGGAATCTGTTGGACTAATGCTTTAAAGCGCCCTTTATCTTCAAATCCATAAAGAAAATCCGATTGCTTAAAGAAATCAAGAAATCGCGGCACTATGCCGCCAGCGATATATACACCACCAAAAGTTCCCATATTTAAAGCTAAATTTCCGCCAAATCGCCCCATAATCTCACAAAATAATGCTAGGGCACGATGGCAATATTGGCAACTTTCATCTAATGCCCGCTGTGTCACTATTTCGGGTTCTAAATCTTCCGGCTGGCTCTGATCCAAAATTGCAATGGCCTGATAGAGATTCACTAATCCACTACCGGACAAGATTCTTTCTACCGAAACATGCCCCAATTTGCGACGTAAAACAGCTAATATTGCATCTTGTTCTTCACTATTTGCCGCAAAATCTACATGACCGCCTTCACCAGGTAAGCTAATCCATTGCTTACCCGCTTTTATTAAATGAGCCACACCAAGGCCAGTTCCAGCCCCATAAACAGCAATTGGTTTATCTTCAACCGCAGCTCCCCCTCCCAATTGAACTTTATGTTCCTCTGTCAGCATAGGGATAGCCATAGATACGGCAGTGAAGTCATTAATAACATCTAACTTTTCTAGCCCAAGCGCCTGTTTCAGCTCACTAATAGAAAATGCCCATTGGTGGTTAGTCATTTCCACCCAATCACCATTTATCGGGCAGGCAATAGCGATACAAGCATAAGTTATTATTACTTTTTGCTCCGCCAAATAGTGGCTGATAATAGATTCCAACCCAGAGTATTGTTTTGCACTATATGTTTTAATCTGGTCAATAGCCCCATCTTGCAAATTACAAAGTGCTAATCTGGCGTTCGTACCACCGATATCAGCCACGAGTCCGTAGAGATTCATTTTTATATCCTAATAATTAGCCAGTACAACAATTATGTAAAGCTTATCTCATCTGACATTATTGGTATAGGTCGTTTAGGTACGAATAGTTTGCACAATCGGAATATCACATATTAAAGATGATTTGCCAGGCTAAAACCTGAAACTAATTGATTAAAAACTAACTGAACTAACGAATATCTGAGGGAGTTTTTTTTCAAGTGAAGATCTAAGATGGTGGGTCGTGCAGGATTCGAACCTGCGACCAATTGATTAAAAGTCAACTGCTCTACCGACTGAGCTAACGACCCATCTATAGAGGAACTACTCTAACTACGTCTTTTGGAATGGTGGGTCGTGCAGGATTCGAACCTGCGACCAATTGATTAAAAGTCAACTGCTCTACCGACTGAGCTAACGACCCATACCAAAAAGGTTTGATACTGCTGAAACAATCTAATGAAGTGGTGGGCGATACCAGATTCGAACTGATGACCCCCTCCTTGTAAGGGAGATGCTCTACCAACTGAGCTAATCGCCCACTTCATAATGACTATTACTGCCTTAAACCACCGAATTTATGATTGGTGGGCGATACCAGATTCGAACTGATGACCCCCTCCTTGTAAGGGAGATGCTCTACCAACTGAGCTAATCGCCCAATCATAAATTCATTTTTGTCACAACGAGTGGTGGGCGATACCAGATTCGAACTGATGACCCCCTCCTTGTAAGGGAGATGCTCTACCAACTGAGCTAATCGCCCCGTCGTGATGGAGTCGCATTATAGGGATAGTTCAGGATGAGTCAACGCTTTTTCTAGGGAAAAATATCGTTCGTCTCAAAATTAAACAAAGGTGAGATAATTATCATCACTTAGGGTGCGGTTTAAGCAGATATGCTGACTTTTCTCAACAACATCCCGCTAACAGCATTGAGGAATTAAAGTCCAGTGATAAAATACCCCCCCACTTTTATTACTTTAAATCACCAATAACGTTCATTGAAAAGTGAAACGTAATTAAGGCAATCCCCAAAATGAGTAAAATTAAAACCCGTTTCGCACCAAGCCCAACTGGCTATCTCCATGTTGGCGGTGCACGTACCGCACTTTATTCCTGGTTATATAGCCGCCATAACAAAGGCGAATTTGTATTGCGTATCGAAGATACTGACCTTGAACGCTCAACTCAGGAAGCCATTGATGCCATTATGGACGGTATGAACTGGTTAAATCTGAATTGGGATGAAGGTCCTTATTATCAGACTAAACGTTTCGATCGCTATAACCAGGCTATTGATCAAATGCTGGAACAAGGGACTGCTTATCATTGCTATTGTTCTAAAGAACGCCTGGAAGAATTACGCGAAACTCAGATGGCAGATGGCGATAAGCCTCGTTATGACGGCCGTTGCCGTGATAATCAATGTCAGCATAATCCGGATCAACCCCATGTTGTCCGTTTCCGCAACCCACAAGAAGGTTCTGTTATTTTTAATGATAGTATCCGTGGCCCAATTGAATTCAGTAATCAGGAACTTGATGATCTGATTATCCGCCGTACCGATGGCTCTCCAACCTATAACTTCTGTGTTGTCATTGATGACTGGGATATGGAAATCACTCATGTCATTCGCGGTGAAGACCATATCAATAATACACCACGTCAAATTAATATTCTGAAAGCACTGGGCGCCCCAGTTCCAGAATATGCACACGTTTCAATGATCTTGGGCGATGATGGTAAAAAACTGTCTAAGCGTCACGGTGCAGTGAGTGTTATGCAATACCGTGATGATGGTTATCTGCCAGAAGCACTGCTGAATTATCTGGTTCGTCTGGGTTGGTCACACGGTGATCAGGAAATTTTCAGTATTGAAGAGATGACTGAATTCTTCAGCCTAGATGCTATCAATAAATCCGCCAGTGCATTCAATACAGAAAAACTACAATGGCTGAACCATCACTATATTAATGCCCTACCCCCAGAGAAAGTTGCCGTTCATCTGGCATGGCACATTGAGCAACAAGGTATTGATACCCGTAATGGCCCACAATTGGCTGATCTGATTAAATTGTTGGGTGAACGCTGCAAGACGCTAAAAGAAATGGCAGAGTCCTGCCGCTACTTCTATGAGGATTTTGCTGAGTTTGATGCAGATGCAGCGAAGAAACATTTACGTCCAGTTGCCCGTCAACCTCTTGAAGTTGTTCGTGCAAAATTGGCTTCAATTACTGACTGGACACCTGAAAATGTTCATCATGCCATTCAATCTACAGCTGATGAGTTGGAAGTTGGTATGGGTAAAGTCGGTATGCCACTGCGTGTTGCTGCTACTGGAGCGGGCCAATCTCCAGGCGTGGATGTGACTATTCATGCTATCGGGCAAAGCCGTACTCTGGCCCGTATTAATCAGGCTCTGGAATTTATTACTCAGCGTGAAACTCAGCAGTAATTGCAGTAATTAATGCTACAAAGGCATCACCGATTTAGTGTGGTGCCCTCTATTTTCAAAAAATCTCATTTAATTAATACCACGTTGTAACGCCCCCAAACGCTTTCTATCTCATTTCAACCCGTTGTTCAGCCTTTATTTTGTCGATCCACCACAAAAGTGATGACTTTTTCAACGCTTGCTCTGAGAATGATAAGTTAGCCGTTGACAGTATTTGCAAGGTTTCATATTATGCGCCCCGTTCCATTAATTTTGATTGGGGCTATAGCTCAGCTGGGAGAGCGCTTGCATGGCATGCAAGAGGTCAGCGGTTCGATCCCGCTTAGCTCCACCAAATACTTATTACCAGAATAAAGTGTTTGGCGCTAAAATTAGGAAAGGCAACATTCGTGGGGCTATAGCTCAGCTGGGAGAGCGCTTGCATGGCATGCAAGAGGTCAGCGGTTCGATCCCGCTTAGCTCCACCAAAATTATCAGGCCCTGAAAGCCATGCTTTCAGGGCCTTTTGTCTATGCATCGAAATAACCACCATTTTGTATAAAAAAACTTTCATCCCTGCTAATTCTTCTTCAATGGTTTTACCAATGAATCCAATCCTTCTATTTTTATTGCTAAAGTCATCTCCATCAGCATGCCCAATTTACCTTGTGGAAACTCCCCTTTACGAGCGAACCACAATAAATACTCTTCTGGTAAATCAATCAGCATACGCCCTTTGTATTTACCGAATGGCATAACAGTATTAGCAATTTCTATCAGATTTTCTTTTTCCATAACTTGCATTTATATCAATTAAAAAAGATAACTCCAGTTTACGGGGTATAGGAAAGAAAAGAGCTGCATCATCCATGATGCAATATTCCACTCTAACACTTTATCTTTCTACAACACCAAACCTGCAATAGCCGCAGACAAGAAGCTGACAAGAGTTGAACCAAACAGTAGCTTCAAACCAAAACGGGAAACGACGTTACCCTGGTTTTCATTCAACCCCTTAATCGCACCGGCAACAATCCCAATTGAAGAGAAATTAGCAAAAGAAACCAAGAATACCGACAAAATACCCTGTGAACGAGGCGAAAGTTCTGTCGCAATTGATTGCAAACTATGCATCGCAACAAATTCGTTAGAAACCAATTTGGTTGCCATGATGCTACCAACCCGCAACGCTTCATCAGCAGGAATTCCAATTACCCAAGCAAATGGATAGAACACATAGCCCAGCATTTCCTGGAAACTCATGTCAAAAATCATGCTAAACAGCGCGTTAATAGCCGCAATCAGGGCAATGAAACCAATCAACATGGCGGCAACAATCAGTGCGACTTTAAAACCAGCCAGAATATATTCACCCAACATTTCGAAGAAACTTTGGCCTTCGTGAAGATTGCTCATCTGAATATCTTCTTCGCTATCAACAGAATACGGATTAATCAGTGACAGGATGATAAAAGTACTGAACATATTAAGCACCAATGCCGCCACAACATATTTAGGCGCCAAAATGGTCATGTAAGCACCGACGATTGACATGGAAACTGTTGACATTGCAGTTGCGGCCATCGTGTACATTCGGCGCTCAGACATTTTTCCCAGCACATCTTTATAAGCGATAAAGTTTTCAGACTGACCCAGTATCAGAGAACTTACTGCATTGAATGATTCCAATTTCCCCATACCGTTGACCTTAGACAACAGAGTACCAATAACCCGGATAACGATTGGCAATACTTTGATATGCTGCAAAATACCAATCAGTGCGGAAATAAAGATAATCGGACACAATACATTCAGAAAAAAGAATGCCAGTTTCGCGCCCATCATGCCGCCAAAAATGAATTCCGTCCCTTCACCCGCAAATTTCAGTAAATGCTCAAATAAACCGGCAAATCCCATGACAAATTCCTGACCAACACCTGAATTCAGGAAAAACCACGCCAGGACAAGTTCAATAACAAGCAACTGAATAATATAACGAGGACGAATACCTTTACGGTTACTGCTCGCCAGAATAGCAAGGCCGCCAATGATAATCAGGGCCAAAAGGAAATGCAGGATTTGAGACATATCACACTCCAAACACAACAGAAAGCTAGTTTATAAAATGCATTCTATGTAATAAAAGGCGATTAAATGGGATGGATATCACATTAAATTGAAATAATTCTTACTCTAAATTTTTATTTGGTGAGATTAATCACATTTTCAGCTAAATCGTATAAGATCAGATTCGAAAACACATTATCAAATATCACTGATTATTGAGAGTAACCTCTCAATAATCAGTAAACAGAATACAAATAAAAAGTTATTCACCCAATAAACGGATCATTTCTTCTTCATCAATAACTGGAATATTCAACTCATTAGCTTTAGCCAATTTCGAACCGGCTGCTTCACCAGCAATCACCAAATCTGTTTTCTTAGAAACGCTGCCAGTCACTTTTGCCCCAAGTGCAACAAGTTTATCTTTGGCTTCATCTCTGGATAACTGATGCAATGAGCCAGTAAGCACAATTGTTTTACCTGCGAATAAGCTGTCAACCTTCTCAGCCTTTGTGACGACAACGTGTTCCCAATTGATACCGGTATTCTCAATCAGGTCATCGATAACTTTTTGATTATGAGGTTCATTGAAGAAGTTAACCACGTGTTTTGCCACTACTTCACCAACATCCTGGACCTCTTTCAGAGCTTCTTCATCAGCGGCACGTAATTTATCCAGGCAGCCAAAGTGAGCGGCCAAATTAGCGGCAGTCGTTTCTCCAACTTCACGGATACCCAGCGCATAGAGAAAACGAGCAAATGTGGTTTTTTTCGCTTTTTCCAACGCATCTACCACATTTTGCGCGGATTTCGGCCCCATACGATCAAGCCCGGTCAATTTACCCGCAGTAAGTCTGAAAAGATCCGCCGGGGTTTCGACATACTCTTTATCCACCAGTTGATCGATAATCTTTTCTCCCATACCGTCAACATCCATCGCTCGCCGGGAAACAAAGTGTTTCAGTGCTTCTTTACGCTGGGCTCCACAGACTAAACCACCAGTACAGCGCGCAACAGCCTCCCCTTCAATCCGCTCAACATCCGCCCCACATACCGGACAATGTTTAGGGAAAACAACTTTATCACTGTCCTGTGGCCTTCTGTCCTCCACAACACCCGCGACCTTTGGAATAACATCACCAGCACGACGGATAACAACAGTATCGCCAATACGCAGACCTAAACGTTCAATCTCATCCGCATTGTGCAATGTCGCATTACTCACCGTTACACCAGAGACCTGCACCGGCTCCAGGCGTGCTACCGGTGTGATAGCACCAGTACGACCGACCTGAAATTCAACATCGCGGACAATCGTCATCTGCTCCTGAGCAGGAAATTTGAATGCTGTTGCCCAGCGTGGCGCACGGGCGACAAAGCCTAACGTTTTCTGTAATTCCAGCGAATTCACTTTGATGACAACACCATCAATATCAAACCCCAATGTTGAACGCTGGTTTTCAATATCGTGGTAAAAATCAATAACCTGTTGACTATCAGTACAAACCTTAATTTTGTCGCTGACCGGCAATCCCCATTTCTTAAACTGTATCAACCGCTCGTAGTGACTAGCCGGCAATTCCCCTCCTTCCAATACACCAACACCATAACAGAAGAAAGCCAATGGCCGCTTAGCGGTAATACGGGGATCGAGCTGACGCAGAGAGCCAGCCGCGGCATTACGTGGATTAGCAAATACTTTTGCGCCGGTGCGGCGCGCTTCCTCATTCAGCTTCTCAAACCCTTTTTGGGGTATAAAAACTTCACCACGAATTTCAACACGGGTTGGAATATTCTCTCCGGTCAGGCGCAGTGGAATTGCGTAGATAGTCCGTACATTTGATGTAATGTTTTCCCCTGTTGTACCATCACCACGGGTCGCCGCCTGTACCAGTTCACCATCTTCATACAACAGACTAACAGCCAGACCATCCAGTTTCAGCTCACAGCACACCACTAAATCCTGATCATCTTTCAGGCGGTCACGCACCCGCTTATCAAACGCTAAATAACTCTCTTCATCGAATACGTTATCCAGTGATAGCATGGGAATTTCATGGCGGACTTGTTCAAAAGCAGCCAGAGGGGCAGCACCAACCCGCTGTGTCGGTGAATCAGATGTAATCAGCTCCGGGTACTGTTCCTCAAGAACCTTTAATTCCTGCATTAACCGATCATATTCTGCATCAGGGATCTCTGGCTTATCCATGACATGATACAGATATTCATGATGACGCAGTGTTATTCTGAGATTTTCTATTTTTTGAGCAGTTGATTTCATGACTTATAACCAGCGATAAAAAGCCCCCGACTAGCGGAGGCTTGAACATTCGATAAATTGATTATACCTGAACATCAAGTGTGCTGCGAATGCGTGCTTTATACAATTCGATTTTTTGTGGCGTCAGCATTTTGCGCTCATCATCAAGCACCACTCCCCCAACATCAGAAGCAATGCGTTGAGCCGCTTGCAACATCAGCTTAAAATTCTGATTAGCTTCTCCGTAAGCAGGTACCATCATAAACATGGAAACCCCTGGAGTGGTAAAATCAGCCATTATTTCAGGATTAAATGAACCCGGCTTCACCATATTAGCAAGACTGAATAACACCGGGCCACTGCCTGATGGATTCAGATGGCGGTGGAAAATCTGCATTTCTCCAAATTGGAAGCCAGATTGCAGGATACTTTGCAGCAAGAGCTCACCATTCAATGCCTGACCGAAGTGTGCTGCCACATGAAGAACCAAAACGATTTCTTTTGCTGCTTTGGCCTGCACTTCCTTCTCACCATCCCCCTCTTTTGCCATATTCTGAGACTTTTCTTCCGTCTGAGGCCTATTTTTCTCCGGCTCATCCTGCTCTTCGGATTCAAACAGGCCAAGCTGGGGTTCCTGCTCTTCTATTTCTGTTACTGCTTTTCTGGTTGTAGTCTCAGGCTGATGACTAGCCAGCAACGGATCATTGCTTTCTTCAGACGTAGCAATATCCATTTCAGTTAACTTTGGCTGACGGCGCCCAATAACCGGTTCAGCTTTATATTCCTGATGAGGTTTTACCTGCTTATGGGCGTAAGGCTTTTGTTGATTGTCAAACGCTTCATCATCACTGTCATCGACGGAACTCTCCTGACGATCATGTTTATGACGTTTAACTGGGCGATCACGAAAAAGCGAAGAACGCTCTTTACGGCTGGTCCACAACCCATGTAACAGCAAAGCTATTATTGCTATCGCACCAACAATGATTAATATCAGACGCAAATCCTGCATCATTGCTATCTCTGTTATTTAATTAATATGCCACCACGGCGGAACATTTTCTGTATTAACTGTATTTGTCAAATAACACAAGTGCAAGCTTATACACACTTTTCTTATCATAAATATGCCTGATAAGCATTTTTTGCTTTTTTTTTATACAGAACAATACTAGTCAGTCAAGAATCCTGCCTATATGATAGCGTCTCAATCATACAGGAGAGAATAGGAAGTATGCTTAATTTAACAAAATCACCCAAAAATTTAAGCGGCTTTCAGTATTTGGCGCAAGGTTGCAGATTAATTACTCGCCCAGGTATTAAAAGATTTGTTCTATTGCCTTTATTGGCAAATATTTTGTTACTCGGTGGTTCATTTTGGTGGCTCTACCAGCAACTGGAAAACTGGATCCCCTCAATACTGAACAAAGTACCGGATTGGATGCAATGGCTTAGTTACATTCTATGGCCACTCGCGGTGATTTCTGTTTTGCTGATTTTTACTTATTTATTCAGCACAATAGCGAACTTCATAGCAGCTCCGTTCAATGGATTACTGGCGGAAAAACTGGAAGCTGATTTAACGGGAACCTCTGCGCCGGATACCGGGGTTAAGGAACTGGTGAAAGATGTTCCACGCATCCTGAAACGGGAGTTGGTAAAATTACTCTACTATATTCCACGCGCCTTGGTTTTGCTGCTTCTCTATTTTATTCCTGTTATCGGGCAAACTGTCGCACCTGTGCTCTGGTTTATTTTCAGTGCCTGGATGTTATCGATTCAATATTGTGATTATCCATTTGATAACCACAAAGTCAGTTTTCCAACAATGCGTAGCGCCCTTCGCCAAAACAAAATGAATAATCTGCAATTTGGCGCACTGGTGAGTATTTTGACAATGATACCTATTGTCAATTTGGTGATTATGCCGATCGCAGTATGCGCTGCTACTGCAATGTGGGTAGATCGCTATCGGGATCAACACAGCCTCCATATTATGAAATAAATTTATTAAAATGTTATTCTTTAAGACGATAAGAATATATTCAAACTATATTTCCATAACCTGATTGTTGGCGTATCGTTGATCGGATATCACTAAAGGGAGTTGAAAGACGAGTATGAGTAAAATTTACGAAGACAATTCTTTAACAATTGGCCGTACCCCGTTAATTCGCTTAAAACACTTTGGCAATGGACGTATTCTAGCAAAAGTAGAGTCTCGTAACCCAAGCTTTAGTGTAAAATGCCGCATTGGTTCTAACATGATTTGGGATGCTGAAAAACGCGGTATCCTACAGCCAGGAAAAGAGTTGGTAGAGCCAACCAGTGGTAATACCGGGATTGCGCTTGCTTACGTTGCCGCATCCCGTGGCTATAAATTAACGCTGACTATGCCAGAAACGATGAGTATTGAGCGTCGCAAACTACTGAAAGCGCTGGGGGCAAATCTCGTGCTAACTGAAGGCGCTAAAGGTATGAAAGGAGCCATTGAGAAAGCCAATGAAATTCAGGCCAGTGACCCCGATCGCTATATTATCCTGCAACAGTTCAGCAATCCGGCAAACCCGGAAATCCACGAAAAAACCACTGGTCCGGAAATCTGGGAAGATACCGATGGTGAAGTAGACGCATTTGTTACCGGCGTAGGTACTGGCGGTACACTAACAGGCGTTGCCCGTTACCTGAAAAATACCAAAGGTAAAAACATCACTGTGGTTGCAGTAGAGCCCGAAGACTCACCGGTAATCAGCCAGACTCTGGCCGGTGAAGAAGTGAAGCCCGGCCCACACAAGATTCAAGGCATTGGCGCTGGTTTTATTCCAAATAACCTTGATCTGCAACTGGTTGATCGCGTATTCAAAATCAGTAATGACGAGGCAATTAAAACCGCTCGTGAAATCATGATGAAAGAAGGCATTTTAGCGGGTATCTCCTCCGGCGCTGCCGTTGCAGCCGCAGTGAAACTTTCTCAGGAACCGGAGTATAAAGATAAAAATATTGTCGTCATTCTGGCTTCATCAGGTGAACGCTATCTGAGCAGCGCATTGTTTACTGACTTATCTGATGAATAAAAGTATTTAAGTAAGTTACCTAGTTTTATTGATAAAAAAGCACCTAAATGGTGCTTTTTCTGTGTAGTAGATCAAACTTTTACACTTTACCAGATGATTTCTTACAACGGGTTTAGTATTTAACCAATAATAATTATTTCGATGCTCGAAATTAATTAACAGAAGTAGTAGTTTCAGTTAAGTAGTCCTGTAATCTACCTTTACTTCAAACTATCAATCAGAAGCATCGGAAGGAATAATTTTTTTGATAATCGATAAAATATTTTATTACATTATCAATCTTATAGCCTATCCCAGTAGGCTCAATTGGTACGGGCCGTTCTTGTGAATGACGTTCTTGTGAAAGAATGGTGAACACGAGCAGCACGTATAGCCCGGAGCGTACGCATAGTAACGTATAGTACGTAAGGAGTGATTTGTTTCTCTCCTCTTTCGGGCAAAACTAAAGGGCGCTCAAAAGCTATTTATCGCTTTTGTCGAAATATTGCCGGGCTCGCACTTTAGGCATAAAATCGCTCTACTGGGATAGGCAATTAATGAATACTCAAGTTAAGATTTGTTTATTACAATTTTTTAACTTACATAGCAAAAATCTAAGTTATTGAGGAAACGTCATGTTCCAGCAAGAAGTCACTATTACTGCGCCAAATGGCCTACACACCCGTCCCGCTGCACAGTTTGTTAAAGAAGCAAAAAGTTTCTCTTCCGACATTACACTGACTTCCGGTGGCAAAACGGCCAGTGCGAAGAGCTTGTTTAAGCTACAAACTTTAGGGCTAACTCAAGGCACTGTTGTGACCATCTCTGCTGAAGGCGAAGATGAGCAAAAAGCGATTGAGCGTCTGGTTAAATTGATAGCAGAACTGGAATAACCTTCCGTTGACCACAACGCCAGTCAAGATTCAGAGACTGTGAATAATAAACTGATATTCACTTAGCCGTTTCTTATCCCTGGATAAAGTCTTATCCGGGGATGTCAGTTTAAATGCATTCCCTAAAACAGCAAACCATCTGTAGGCTGGCTCTTTAAAGAATACTTATTAGTAGTTAGGTAACATCATGATTTCAGGCATATTAGTATCACCAGGCATCGCTTTCGGTAAGGCATTATTACTGAAAGAAGACCCAATTATTATCAATCAAAAAAAAATCAGTCAAGAACAAGTTGAACAAGAAATTTCCCATTTCAAGCAAGGTCGTGAAAAAGCCTCATCTCAGTTAGAAATAATCAAAAATATAGCGGCAAAAAACCTCGGCGAAGAAAAAGCGGAAATCTTCGAAGGGCATATCATGCTGTTGGAAGATGAAGAACTTGAACAAGAAATTATTTCGTTAATTAAAAACGATTTCAAAGCTGCGGATGCCGCAGTTTATTCCGTGATTGAGACTCAGGCCCAAGCCCTCGAAGAATTGGATGATGAATACCTGAAAGAGCGTGCTACAGACGTGCGTGATATCGGTAAACGCTTGCTGAAAAACATTCTGGGTATGTCCATTATCGATCTGGGTTCAATTTCAGAAGAGGTTATTCTGATCGCCAACGATTTGACCCCATCTGAAACTGCGCAACTCAATCTGGACAAAGTTCTTGGTTTCATTACTGATTTAGGCGGCCGTACTTCCCATACCTCAATCATGGCCCGTTCTCTTGAACTTCCAGCGATAGTCGGTACCACCAATTCGACAGCAGCAATCCAAAACGGTGATTACCTGATCTTGGACGCGGTAAATAACCATATTCATATCAATCCATCTGATACAAAAATTGAACAGCTAAAAAAAACCAAAAACGAATATCTGGCAGAAAAAGCTGAACTTGCGAAACTAAAAGATCTGCCTGCAATGACTCTTGATGGTCACCAGGTTGAAGTCTGTGCCAACATCGGTACCGTCCGTGATGTTACTGGTGCTGAACGCAATGGTGCCGAGGGTATCGGTTTATACCGTACAGAATTTCTATTTATGGATCGTGATACACTGCCAACAGAGGAAGAGCAATTCCAAGCTTATAAAGCCGTTGCCGAAGCAATGGGTAGCCAAGCGGTTATTATACGTACTATGGATATCGGCGGTGATAAAAATCTGCCCTATATGAATCTACCGAAAGAAGAGAATCCATTCCTTGGTTGGCGTGCAATTCGTATTTGCCTTGATCGAAAAGAGATCTTACATTCTCAGTTACGTGCTATTTTACGTGCATCTGCTTTCGGTAAATTACGTATTATGTTTCCAATGATTATTTCTGTAGAGGAAGTACTACAACTGAAAGCAGAACTTGAATTGCTGAAAGAACAACTTCGTGAAGAAGGTAAAAAATTCGATGAAGCAATTGAAGTAGGTGTGATGATAGAAACACCAGCTTCAGCAGTCATTGCTCGTCACCTGGCAAAAGAAGTTGATTTTTTCAGTATTGGGACAAACGATCTAACTCAGTATACTCTTGCTGTAGACCGTGGTAACGAATTGATTTCTCATCTTTATAACCCGATGCTACCAGCAGTGTTGAGCCTGATTAAGCAAACCATTGACGCTTCACACGCTGAAGGTAAATGGACGGGGATGTGTGGCGAGCTTGCAGGTGATGAACGTGCTACACTGTTGCTATTAGGTATGGGGCTGGATGAGTTTAGTATGAGTGCGATTTCTATTCCCGGCATCAAGAAAATCATTCGTAATACGCGTTATGAAGATGCAAAAGCGCTGGCTGAGCAAGCCCTTTCTCAGTCTACCGCTCAGGGAGTGATGGAGTTGGTTGATACATTTATCAAAGAAAAAACACTTTGCTAACAATATCGGTTAAAACGCGGTCCAGTATAAACAATTAGGAGAAGATTCATGGGTCTGTTTGATAAACTGAAATCCCTGGTTTCAGATGATAAAAAAAACAGCGGCACTATTGAAATTATCGCACCCTTATCTGGTGAGATTGTCAATATTGAAGATGTTCCAGATGTTGTTTTCGCCGAAAAAATTGTTGGCGATGGTATCGCTATAAAACCTACCGGCAGTAAGATAGTTGCACCAGTTGATGGGACGATCGGTAAAATATTTGAAACCAACCATGCGTTTTCTATCGAATCGGACAGCGGTATTGAGCTATTTGTCCACTTTGGTATTGATACGGTTGAGCTTAAAGGAGAAGGCTTTAAGCGCATTGCTGAAGAAGGTCAGCGTGTACAGAAAGGTGATTTAGTTTTGGAGTTTGATCTTCAATTCCTTGAAGAAAGAGCGAAATCAATACTGACGCCTGTTGTTATTTCCAACATGGATGAAATTAAAGAATTGTCCAAACTGAATGGCTCTGTCATTGTTGGTGAAACGCCTATTATGCGTATTAAAAAGTAGCAATATTTTAACTACCACAATACCTTTTTGTATTAAAAAACAGCCGACAACAACGGCTGTTTTTTATTTTATTCCGGTATTCGATTTACATCACCTTTACATTCAGAAACTGGATCGTGTGAGCAGAACTTACCGCTACTTAGCTCTACTCAATCTAAATGACTGCTTTTGATATCTGCCAACACGACATAACCAAGTCTCTCTTAACGATACTGGCAAGCATTTGATAATCAGATTAATTAAATACTCCAGTAGAAAGATATCTGTCACCCCGATCACAGATAATTGCAACAATGACAGAACCCGGATTCTGTGCCGCAACTCTTAATGCACCGGCAACAGCGCCACCGGAACTAACCCCACAAAAAATCCCCTCTTTGTGAGCTAACAAACGCATAGTCTCTTCAGCTTCTTCCTGCTTGATATCCAACACTTGATCCACCAGTTCCTTGCGAAAAATGCCGGGCAGATAAGCTGGCGACCAACGTCGAATACCTGGGATATGGCTGTTCTCAGCTGGCTGTAAACCAACAACCTGAACACTGTTATCCTGGCTTTTTAAATAGCGGCTAACACCAGTAATTGTCCCCGTGGTTCCCATACTGGAAACAAAATGCGTAATGCGTCCTCGTGTTTGCTGCCAAATTTCCGGCCCGGTAGTAGTAAAGTGAGCTAAGGGGTTATCCGGGTTATTGAATTGATCAAGAACTTTACCTTCACCATTACGCTCCATTTGCTGAGCTAAATCACGCGCGCCTTCCATGCCCACATTTCTACTCACCAAAATAAGCTCCGCACCATAAGCGCGCATAGAAGCCTGACGTTCAAGGCTCATATTATCAGGCATTAGTAATTTAAGGTGATAACCTTTTACTGCTGCAATCATTGCCAATGCAATACCTGTATTTCCGCTGGTGGCTTCAATCAATACGTCACCCGGAAAAATTTCACCCCGCAATTCAGCCTGCTGAATCATTGACAGCGCTGTCCTGTCTTTTATTGAACCAGCCGGATTATTACCTTCAAGTTTTACCCATATTTCCACACCCAGCTTATCGGTCATTCGTTGTAGTTTTACCAGCGGGGTGTTGCCTATAAAATGTTCCAAGCTTGCCACAGCTATTACCTATTTTTATTTAATAGAACAGCGAAATAACCATATTCAGAAATATATCGCAAGACTTTAAATAAAAAATGCCCATCTCCAGACGGTAAGAAGATGAGCAAATGGTACCAACCAAAATTTTAAATCATTGTCAGGCGGTCTGAGCTAAACTAAGGGTTTGCAAAGGGTTTGCAGTTGTTTATCACCCGCATATAAACGGGCTTCAGTACCACCAATAAAATAACAGCTGCCTCTTACTGGTACTGACGTTTCATCGAACCAAACAATAGCAACCGGCTCCTGATGCCAGCCCAGAGGCTGGACGGAAAGCTGCCAGAAATGCCCACGAGGACTAACCTCAGTCACCTGTACAGGCAGTGGACTCGATGGTGTAGGTTGCGAATTAATCATGACTTCCCACGGTCGCAGGAATACATCAACATTCCCCTGATGAATTGGTGTCACCTTAAGAGGCAGATGTTGCCCGCCAATCAAAAGCTGAGATCCTTTAATCTCACCACGAAGATGGTTAACCTCACCAAGGAATTCCATCACAAAACGGCTGGCCGGATAACGCCATACCTCTTGTGGCGTGCCTACCTGTTCAATACTCCCCTGGCTCATAACAACAACCCGATCAGCCACTTCCATCGCTTCTTCCTGATCATGAGTCACAAAGACACTAGTAAATTTCAATTCTTCATGAAGTCTGCGTAACCAACGGCGTAGTTCCATCCTTACCTGAGCATCCAGTGCACCAAATGGCTCATCCAGTAACAGAATTTGTGGTTCAACAGCCAATGCCCTCGCCAGCGCTACCCGCTGTTTTTGTCCACCCGAAAGCTGTGACGGATAGCGTTCAGCAAGATGAGTCAATTGCACCATTTCCAGTAATTCCATAACCTTACGACGGATAGCCGCCGTATCAGGACGCTTACGCCGTGGCAATACGGTCAATCCGAAAGCAACGTTATCGAATACGGTCATATGCCGGAATAATGCATAATGCTGAAAGACAAATCCAACCTGACGATCTTTGGCATGCATACGACTCACATCCTGACCGTGGAAGCTCAGCTTCCCCGCAGTCTGTTGTTCCAGACCAGCAATAATCCTTAACAAGGTTGTTTTACCGGAGCCTGACGGGCCAAGCAAAGCGACCATTTCTCCAGAAAAAATATTCAGAGTGATATCGCTCAGAACCTGAGTCCGACCAAAATATTTACTGATATTATTAACTTCAATACTCATATTGTGCTCCTACCTTAACTATGCTGGCGACTTAACCGCCACTGCAAAGCACTTTTAACAACCAATGTGATCATTGCCATCAACGCCAGTAATGCGGCCGCAGTAAATGCTCCTACGGTATTGTAATCTTGATGCAATAATTCAACCTGCAACGGCAATGTATAAGTTTCACCACGAATCGCACCGGATACCACCGACACAGCGCCAAATTCACCAATTGCCCGGGCATTGGTCAAAACCACACCATATAATAACGCCCAACGGATATTGGGTAATGTCACCCGCCAAAACATTTTCCAACCAGATGCCCCCAACAATATTGCCGCTTCATCTTCCTGGCTTCCCTGACTAAGCATCATCGGCACCAACTCCCGGACAACAAACGGGCAAGTCACAAACACCGTGACCAACACCATGCCCGGCCAGGAAAACATTAATTGAATGTCATAAGGTTCCAGCAAACTTCCTGCCCAGCCATTCGAACCATAAAACAGCAGATAGAGCAAACCCGCCACTACCGGCGACACAGCAAACGGGATATCGATTAACGTCAGCAAACATTGCCGTCCCGGAAACTGAAAACGTGTCACCAACCAGGCAATCATCACGCCAAAAATCAGGTTTACCGGAACGGTGATCAACGCAATCAATACCGTTAACCAGATAGCATGCAGCATGTCAGTATCTAAAAGATTCTGAGCAACCACCCCAATTCCTTTAGAAAAGGCGGTCATAAATATCCATACAATTGGGATCACTAACAACAAGACTGAAAACAGGACTCCTGTTGTGATAAGCCCCCATTTCCCCCAATTGACAGGCGGTCGTTGTGCAATAGAAAATTGAGACAGTTCAGCCATTAATGCCCTCCAATCCGCTTACCAAAGCGGCTTTGCAGAGTATTAATGCTAAACAGTAATATCAGGGATACCGCTAATATGACCGATGCAATGGCACTGGCAGCTGGGTAATCAAACTCTTGCAAGCGAATGAAAATCATCAGTGATACCACTTCTGTCTGCCATGCGATGTTACCTGCAATAAAAATCACGGCGCCAAATTCTCCCAGGCTGCGGGTAAAAGAGAGTGCAGCACCAGCAATTAAAGCCGGGGATAATTCAGGCATGATTACACGCCAGAAAGTTTGCCAACGGCTAGCGCCTAATGTCTGAGCCGCTTCTTCATACTCCGGCCCCAACTCTTCAAGTACCGGCTGAATAGTTCTCACCACAAATGGCAGACTGGTAAACGCCATTGCCACCGCAATGCCCAGCCAGGTATTCACCACTTTCACATCAAAGTGCCCAAGAAGTGAACCATACCAACCTGTAGCAGAGAACAGCGTCGCCAGTGTCAACCCGGCTACCGCAGTAGGCAACGCAAAAGGGAGATCCATCAAGCCATCCAGTAAGCTACGGCCAGGGAAACGATAGCGGGTTAAGACCCATGCCATCAGCATACCAAACACCGCATTGAACAAACTGGCAACCGCTGCCGCCAGTAATGTCACTTTGTAAGCCGCCACTACCTGAGGATTAGCAATAACCCGCCAATACTGTTCCCAGGTCATACTGGAAAGCTGCACAACCAATGCGCTCAGGGGCAATAATAAAATCAAGCAGGTATAGAACAAGCTGCTACCTAAACTCAGCCCAAAACCAGGCAATACTCGCTTACTGGATCCCGCAAACATTACTTATGCCCTTCCGCCAGTAATTGATCCAGTGTGCCATCTGTATTGAAGTGGGTTTTCATCACTTGTGACCAACCACCAAACTGATCTTCCAGTCGGAACAATTTAGTCTCTGGGAAACGTGCTTTCTGCTGATCCATCACTTTTTTATCGCTAACGCGATAATTAAAGCCAGTGATGATCTGCTGTGCCTGTGGGCTATAGAGATAATTCAGATAAGCTTTCGCCGCCTCCTCAGTGCCGTTTCTCACAATATTCTTATCAACCCAAGCAACAGGGAATTCCGCCAGAATATTTATTGGTGGGACAATTACTTCATATTTGTCGTTACCATATTGTTTACGGATATTGTTTACTTCAGATTCGAAACTTATCAGCACATCACCCAAACCACGTTCAATAAATGAAGTCGTTGCACCGCGACCGCCGGTATCAAACACGGCGACATTTTTCAGGAAACGTTTTATCCATTCGCGGGTTTTACCCTGATCTCCGCCATTTTCCTGTTGAATAGCTCCCCACGCAGCCAGATAAGTGTAACGGCCATTACCGGAAGTTTTAGGGTTTGGGAAGACTGATTTGACATCTTTACGTACTAAGTCATGCCAGTTACGGATATTTTTGGGATTACCTTTACGTACCAGAAATGCCATTGTGGAATAGTAAGGTGAACTGCTATTTGGCAGACGGCTCTGCCAATCAGTGGCTATCAGATCACCACGATCATGCAAAATTTGCACATCTGTCACCTGATTGTAAGTCACTACATCAGCCCGCAATCCCTGAAGAATGGCCAGTGCTTGTTTGGATGAGCCAGCGTGGGATTGTTTGATTATCAATTTGTCCTGTGGATGCTGCTCATTCCACTGTTTTTCAAATTCAGGATTAAGGGTAGAAAATAGCTCACGCGCAACGTCATAAGAGCTGTTTAACAACTCTACAGCAAAGGCATTACTGCTGCCCAATAAAGTTACTGCTACTAGTCCGTTTAGTATTTTATTGTTTACTGAATACTTTTTCATTTCTCACCTTATTCCGTTATTTCATCAAATAACGCTCCGGTGACTAATGTATCCAGTTTATTTATAACAGGGTAGATAACTATCACTGTTTAATATACCAAATTGCAATTAGAAAGTATGAAACGCAATAAGCTAACAGGAATAGTAAGGCTTTTACTTGAAAAATGCGGACCTGCTACGGCTCCGCAAAAAACACATCAAATTCACTAAACTGACTCAGTTTGTACTTTCACTCAGAAACGGCTTTTCACCGCTTCCAAACGATACGTTCCACTTTCCAGTTTTTCAAAGCATCATCAGAAGGCATCAAACCTTCCGGACCATTCCAGTTGCCTGTAAACAGATAACTGACATTCTTGCTCTGCGGAGATACGCAGATAATTGACCTCTTTTCTGATTCACTCACCGTATTTCGGCAAGCATCAAATGCCCGGTTATAAAGCGCCGAGAATGGTATACCGATCTTTGTCCCCCAGACGGTTTCAATATCTTTATCCAACACATCAATACGGCTGACTTTTCCACCTGCCTGACCAAAAAGTTCTATTTTCAGTTGATCACCCTCCATCGCTTGAAATACCGTCACCAACTGACCATTTTTCGTTTCCATGCCGCTGCGTAAGTGGTACTTCCCATCTAACCCTTTATCTATCGCGTCCTTATTCATTGCTGTCAGACTATTTATTTCCCCAACTCCTTGAGCTGAGATTTTTAACGAGCCGCCAAACCAGCTGAAAGGCGACAAACTCGACCATGAAAAACCAGATGAGCCCGCACAACCAACCAGTAACAACGAACAACCTATTGTGGCAAAACGTAATCCTGACAAGATGTTAGCTAAAGAAAACTCCTGCATAACTGGCTCCTTTTGATTAAATACAGAAATGAATACTGAGACATCACACCACGATTGTTAGTTTCAAAGAACAGTTTAAATTATTAACAATGAGTGAATATCACATTGATTAAATATCGCTTGCCGGTATACTGCTTTTCTAAAAATGAGTCACCATAATAAGGTCAATATGATGAAAAAAACATTTGCAACCGTCGCCCTGATTGCTTTATTCAGTGCACCATTAACAGCTCAAACCTCACATATGCAATCTGGTGGTTTTTCTGGTCCAAATTCTACCCAACCCCAAACCCAGACAGCACCACAAGGTGGTTTTATCGATAACAATGTAAGAATTTCGACCACTGCACAAGTTAAAAGTATGTGGGATGACAGTTGGGTCGTGCTGGAGGGAAATATCGAATCCCGTATCCGTGGTGATCACTTCATATTCCGTGATAATACAGGAGTTATTGAAGTCGAAATTGATTATAAATACTGGAATGGTCAAACAATAACACCTCAGGATAAAGTCCGCATTGAGGGTGAAGTCGATAAAGAGTGGAGTTCTGTGACAGTTGATGTGAAAAAAGTCACTAAATTGAATTAATGATTTGTGGCTGAATGGAGTTCATTCAGCCACATCTCTACTCAATATTCCTGATCGATAATCAGACGCTTACTGAAAATAACGCTCTCTTGATAGCAATCTTCGTATTCCAACTTTTCGCACATATAAAGAGTGGCATCGTTATCCTCAGGCACAATAAAAATTATTTTTGGACAGCCTCGAGCAATCAGCTTCTTTTCCAATCGGGAAATTAATGCATTCGCAATTCCCCGTCCCCGGAATTCAGGGTGAACACCCAAATAATAAGCCGAACCACAGTGACCGTCATAACCCCCCATAACAGTCCCAACCACTTCACCCGCCACTTCCGCGACTAAAAACAGGTCAGGTTCATGGGTAAGCTTACGCTCAATATCCATTTCAGGATCAACACCAGGATTAAGTAAATCGCAGCGTTCCCATAAGGTGATCACTGCTTCAAAATCATCTTGTCGAAATACCCGAATTTCCATTCCTAACCAACCTGTTTTTATTGAAATAACCATTTCACATTATCTTCGCTTTAGCACCGGAATCAATACGAAAATGTGTTCTCTATCACCAATAGGTATAATATGGCAATCACTACATTATTAATGAGCAAAGAGTCATGAACACACCAAACATCAATCAAATTAAATCTTTTTTCCTTTCATTACAGAATGAAATTTGCCAGCAACTGGAACAGGCAGATGGCAAAGGGAAATTTATTGAGCAATGCTGGCAACGGGAAGATGGCGGTGGTGGTCGCAGCCGAATTATGAAAGAAGGCGCTATATTCGAACAAGCCGGCGCTAATTTTTCCCATGTATCAGGAACCATGCTTCCCTCATCAGCAACAGCCCATCGTCCTGAATTGGCCGGCCGTAATTATCAGGCCATGGGTGTCTCTCTGGTTATTCATCCTTTAAATCCCTATATCCCAACCAGCCATGCTAACGTCCGATTTTTTATTGCGGAAAAAGAAGGTGAAGCGCCAGTATGGTGGTTCGGTGGAGGTTTTGATTTAACACCTTATTATGGTTTTGAGGAAGATGCTATTCACTGGCACACTACCGCCAAAAATATATGTCAACCATATGGAGAAGATATCTATCCAAAATACAAAAAATGGTGTGATGAGTATTTTTATATTAAACATCGTAATGAAGCTCGTGGAATTGGTGGCTTATTTTTTGATGATTTAAATACGCCTGATTTTGAACATTGTTTTCACTTTACTCAGGATATAGGTAAAGGTTTTATTTCTGCTTATCTACCTATTGTGGAAAAAAGGAAGAACATATTATGGAGTGAACATGAACGACAATTTCAATTATATCGTCGTGGTCGTTATGTTGAATTTAACCTAGTTTGGGACAGGGGAACCCTATTTGGATTACAAAGTGGCGGACGAACAGAATCTATCTTAATGTCCATGCCACCATTAGTACGTTGGGAATATGACTATCACCCTGAACCAGGATCTGCGGAAGCTGCTTTATATATTGACTTTCTACCAGTAAAAAACTGGATATGATTTTTTATCATGTTAGGAATATTATAAACAATTATTCCTAACTATTTATATTTTTAATACGGCCAATACAGAAATCCCTCACATAAAATATATAACAATTTATTAACAATCCTTTAACATAAAAGAAGCAGGTTGGCCCTGATGACTATCAGATGGAAACGTGTTTAATATGAAAATGTACTTAAAGAGTACCTCTAATTAATAACTAATAATTTATTCCAGGAGATATTTTATGCAAATGCAAAACAATAACTACAAAGGTTTAATACCACCATACATTCTTCAAAATATTTACAAGAATAACAGTGAAAGTGAAAAAGATAACGTATTAATGACATTAAATCATACCCAGAGTTTAATGTTGGACAGTGTTATTAAAACATCAGACTCTATTGATAATACTGATAATGAAGTTGTCAGCGACACTCTACATCGTAGTATTTATGATGCAAAAAATGAAACTAGATTACCCGGAACTTTAGTACGAGATGAAGGTGATCCAGATAATGGCGACGTAGCCGTTGATAATGCATATAAATATCTGGAAGCAACTTACAATTTCTACAAAGAAGTTTTTAACCGCAATTCATTAGATGATAAAGGAATGAAATTGATTGCCACCGTGCATTACGGCAAAGAATACATGAATGCGTATTGGGGCAGAGGACAAATGGTGTTTGGTGACGGTGACGGTAAGGTTTTCAATAACTTCACCACATCTATCGATGTAATCGGCCATGAATTATCTCATGGTGTTATCGAAAAAACAGCAGATTTGATCTATTTCTTCCAGTCCGGCGCATTAAATGAATCAATTGCCGATGTCTTTGGCTCTCTGGTAAGGCAACATTATCTAAAACAGAAAGCTGATGAAGCAAGCTGGATTGTAGGGGAAGAATTACTGGCCAAAGGTATTAAAGGCGTAGGGATTCGTTCAATGAAAGAACCCGGCAAGGCATATGATGATCCGCTTCTTGGTAAAGATCCTCAGCCTGGTCATATGGATGATTTTAAAGACTATCCTATTTATAGAGATAATGGTGGTGTTCATGTTAACTCAGGTATTCCTAATAAAGCCTTTTATAATCTCGCGATAAAATTAGGCGGATATGCTTGGGAAAAAGCAGGAAAGATATGGTACAACACACTGCTGGATAAAGATCTTGCACGCGATACTAATTTCTTATCCTTTGCCAAGTTAACAGTTAAACATGCTCTTGCTTTATTTGATGAGGATGTTGAAAAAGCCACTATAGACAGCTGGAAAGAAGTGGGCATTAAAGTGGATGAAGAAGATAAAGGCAAAGATAAAGGCAAAGACGAAGGAAAAGATAAGTGAGAAACTAAAGTCTAATCTGTAAATATATCGCTGGTTTAATACCAGCGATATTCTATTATTTGTAACACCTAACCTGACAGCTCCTATTAATAAAGAAAGATAGCTAATTAAAGGTACTAAAATTGTTAACGCCTAATTTTACGCTATACTGTAGAAACGTAAAAAATAACTGTGCAAAACTGGTATATCATGAATAATAAAATCATCGAACTCACAACTGATAGTAAAATCACGATCTCCCTGCAAGGAGGATTTGCTGCTACACCGGGTCTTAGCCAAGATAAGACAGTGAATTTAAAATCATTGTCTCCCCACCAGAAACAACTATTTGTTCAGGCTATAGAACAGAATTTTTCTGATTCTATGCCGCTATCACCATATCCTGATCAACATTATTATCTGCTCTGTATCATCACGGGAAATGAAGAATATCACTTCATATTTCCAGAATTAGATGCGCCAGAAATAATTACTCAAATATGGGATACCAGCAAAAAGGGTGGTTAATCACCACCCCCTTTCTTTGATTAGAAACTAACGCTTTTTCAGATGAGCCATCAGACGCTTACGTTTACGCATCTGATTCGGCGTCAAAGTATTACGTTTATCAGCAAAGGGGTTTGCCCCTTCTTTAAACTGAATCCGAATGGGTGTCCCCATCACTTTCAAGGACCGACGGAAATAGTTCATCAGATAACGCTTATAAGCATCAGGCAAATTAGCTACCTGATTACCGTGGATCACAACGATTGGTGGATTATAGCCACCAGCATGGGCATATTTCATTTTTACCCTGCGCCCACGGATCATCGGCGGTTGGTGATCTTCTTCAGCCATACGCATGATACGGGTTAACAGTGCAGTATTCACCCGGCGAGTCGCGCAGTCATAAGCCTCAAGAATCGAGTCAAACAAATTACCCACACCACTGCCATGTAAAGCGGAGATAAAATGCACTCTGGCAAAGTCAACAAAGCCAAGACGATAATCAAGCATTTCTTTCACTTGCTCTTTATCTTCCTGCGACATGCCATCCCATTTATTGACCGCAATAACCAATGAGCGCCCGCTATTAAGAATAAAACCCAACAACGACAAATCCTGATCGGAAATGCCTTCACGGGCATCGATCACCAGTAATACAACGTTAGCATCTTCAATCGCCTGAAGGGTTTTGATGACTGAGAATTTTTCAACCGTCTCAGTAACCTTACCTCGCTTACGCACACCCGCGGTATCAATCAGGATATATTCGCGACCATCACGCTCCATAGGAATATAAATACTGTCACGGGTAGTACCCGGCATATCATAAACCACAACCCTTTCTTCACCTAAGATACGGTTCGTCAAGGTAGATTTACCGACGTTTGGCCGGCCGACAATGGCTAATTTTAATGGCAGAGTTAATGGATCAAAATCATCTTCTTCCTCTTCCGACATTTCCACTTCATTCTGTTCCAGCTCGGCCCAATAGGCTGCGTTGGCTTCTTCCTCTGTCAGCTCAACCTCTTCTTCCTCTCCTTTACCGGAAAAAGGCAGCAATGCCCGTTCGATAAGTTGGGTGACACCACGACCATGAGAAGCGGCGATGGAGTATATATCACCCAATCCAAGCGAATAAAATTCAGCTACAGATGTATCAATATCAATACCATCAGTTTTATTCGCCACCAAAAAAGTGGCTTTTTCACGGCTGCGCAGGTGTTTTGCTATAGCGTGGTCTGCCGGCATCAACCCGGCACGGGCATCTACCATAAACAGAACAATATCGGCTTCTTCAATTGCCATCAAAGATTGTGCCGCCATATGGGTTTCAACACCATCTTCGGTACCATCAATACCACCAGTATCAATGATGATAAATTCCTGTCCTTCGACTTCGGCCCGACCATATTTGCGATCGCGGGTCAGACCTGGAAAATCCGCTACTAGCGCATCTCTTGTACGGGTTAAACGGTTAAATAACGTGGACTTACCCACATTTGGGCGCCCTACCAGAGCGACGACAGGTGTCATTTGTTGATGCCTCATGACTAAATTTTAAATCAGTATTTTGCTGCTCATCGTTAGCCGCAACAAAACACTAAAAAGACGAAACGGCCCCTGTTCTTTTCAGGAGCCGTGGGATTATAACAACTCTTTATTCTCTATTTCCGATAAACAGACAGTAAGAAATACTCAACGGGTAAACAGATAAACCGTACCGTCTTTCGCCTGTACCATCAGCTTATCACTGGCAACCACTGGACGGCTCATTAAGCCGGAGCTATCAACTTTATGTTGAGCGACAAACTTACCATCATCCATATTCAGCCAGTGCAAATAGCCTTCGCTATCACCAACAACCAGATAGCCATTATACATTTCAGGCGCCGTCAAGTTGCGGTGTTGTAATTTTGTCTGAGTCCACAACGTCACACCATCACTTTGACGCAGGCTCATAACCCGATCGTTTTGATCAACAATGTAAATACGATCACCGGAAACAACCATCTCGTTCACTGAACCCAAATCACGTTTCCAGAGAATCTGACCTGAACGCATATCAAGCGCCACCAGATTACCGTTATAGGCTATCGCATATATCACGCCTTCAGAAATAACCGGCGTTGTATCAACATCACTAAGACGACCGATTTCTGTCGAGCTAGTTACCTGAGAAATACGTTGTTGCCAAATCAGTTGCCCCTGAGAAATCAGCACTGCGTTGACACGACCATTATCCCCCCCCACGATCGCGGCGCCGTAAGCCACAGCCGGAGCTGATTCACCACGCAACGATAATGATGGGGTATCCATATTAACGGACCACTGTACTTTGCCATCTGACTCATTCAATGCCTGCAACATGCCGTTGCTGGTATGAATCAACACCAAGCCATCACTCACCACCGGACGCGACAACGCTTCTCCGGCAACTTCAGATTCCCAAGTAATCTGGCCGTCTTCGGTATTCAGCGCGATGACTTTGGCACGTTCAGTGCCAACATATAAATGATTCCCAGCAACGGTCAAACCGCCAGAAAGCAACGCAGGGATACGGGAAGAGAGAAAACCCGCTTTTTCAGCCAAATTTACCGACCACGCCTCTTTGCCGCTATCAATGTCCAGCGCCTTAACGATGCCATGACGATCAGCAACATAGACAACAGAACCCTGCCAGGTTGGTGTCAAATGAGAGTAATAACGACCAACACCATCACCTACAGATTTATCCCACACAACACTTGGGCTAAATTGATTCTCAACCTGTGGCAACGGTGACATAGTTACTGTGTCCTGCTCACTTGAACAACCTACTAACAGAACAGAAGCAACCAGACCAACCAAGAGTGTTTTACGCAGCTGCATTGAAAGGATCCCCTTAGCTGGATAAATTATTCAATTTAAGATTTAACATCGATTTAATCGCCTGCGGTGAATCTGATCCCAGACCTTTGGTATAAGCTGCACGGGCACCCGCAATATCACCTTTTTTCAACAGCGCATCGCCGCGGATATCCTCTGCTACGGCAACCCAGCCGGAACCTTTCACCTGTTCCAGTGTTTTCAATGCGGCATCCGCTTTATCTTCCGCCAATTGAACCCTGGCTAAACGAATATTAGACAGAGCCTGCAAATCTTCATTTTTTGTCTGACTGGCCGCCGCAGATAAAAATTGATCCGCTTTAGCTAGCTCATTCTTTTCAACAGCCAATTGAGCCAAATGCATATGAGCCATCACGCCATAACTATTGTTAGTTTCAGCAGCAAACTTCTCAGCGGTGGCATGACTCTCTTTTGCACCGGAAATTAATCCACGATTTACCTGTTCAAAAGCTTCCGCACTGCCCTGCAATTGATTTGTCTGATGAGATTGCCAATAACGCCAACCAATCAGCGCGCCAGCGCCCAGCACCAGCCCGAAAACCAACGCTTTGCCATTATTGGCAAAAAAGCGGCGGATCGCGTCAACTTGTTCGTTTTCATTGGTATAGACTTCCACGGAGTCTCTCCTTAACCTAACAATTCAGCCAAACGAGCTGCAATTTCGCTTTGCGGCAACGTTTGTTGTTCGCCTGTACGTAAATCTTTAATCGCTGCCTGACCAGAACGGACTTCATCTTCACCCAAAATCAGCGCAATTTTAGCGCCTTGTTTATCCGCACGCCCCAATTGCTTCTTAAAGTTCCCTCCCCCGTGGTTAGTCACCAGACGCAATTGCGGCAAGACATCACGTATCTGTTCAGCCAGAATCAACGCTGCCTGCTGACTGCCTTCGCCGAAAGAAGCAAGATAAACCTCCGCCACTGATAGCTCCGCCACAAATGCTGGGTTCATTTCCTGCACCAACAGAACCAGACGTTCCATTCCCATAGCAAAACCCACAGCAGGAGCAGGACGACCACCCAGTTGTTCAACCAGCCCATCGTACCGACCACCGGCACAGACAGTCCCCTGAGCCCCCAAAGCCGTTGTCACCCATTCAAATACCGTGCGGTTATAGTAATCCAGACCACGAACCAGACGCTGGTTAATCCGGTATTTGATACCAGCCGCATCAAGAAGCGCACGCAAACCGTCAAAATGTTCCTTTGATTCGGCATCAAGATAATCAAACAGTTCCGGCGCATCATTAAGAAGTTGCTGAACTTCCGGGTTTTTTGAATCCAGAACACGCAATGGATTGCTGTACATACGACGTTTGCAATCTTCATCCAGCTTATCTTTATGCTGCTCAAGGAAAGCAACCAGCGCTTCGCGGTAACTGGCCCGCGCTGCCAATGAACCAATCGAGTTCAGTTCAAGCGTCACATGTTCAGAAATACCGAGCTCGCGCCACCAGCGGGCAGTCAATAAAATAAGTTCAGCATCAACATCAGGCCCTTGAAGACCAAAGACTTCAGCCCCTAACTGGTAGAATTGACGATAGCGGCCTTTTTGTGGACGCTCATAACGGAACATAGGCCCGAAATACCATACGCGCTGTTCCTGATTGTACAGCAGACCATGTTCAATACCTGCACGCACACAGCCTGCGGTATTTTCAGGACGCAGGGTCAAACTTTCACCATTGCGATCATCAAAGGTGTACATTTCCTTTTCGACCACATCAGTCACTTCCCCAATAGCCCGTTTGAATAACGGGGTCTGCTCTACAATCGGCGTGCGGATCTCGCTATAACCATAACCCGCCAACACGCGTTTCAAAGTGCTTTCAATATGCTGCCAAATAGCAGTATCTGCCGGCAAGTAGTCGTTCATGCCACGAATAGCTTGGATATTTTTTGCCACGTCTTATCTCTGTTAATAATTCAAAAATGATGTTGATTATAGAAGCGAATACGGACGAGCTTCAATTAGCAAACTAAAACAACACTAGCTCATCACAACGGTGAACCAGTGTCAGGTATATTATTTATCCAGTTGACTTATGTCGATGCGCTTATTTTCATCCAACATTGATGCCTTAGCGCGGATCTTAGCCTCAAGCTGATCAATCATATCAGCATTATCGAGACGCTCTTTCTGACGCACTCCATCCTCATAAAAACCACTTTTTGTTCTGGCGCCAGTGACACCCAAAGTGGAAACTTCCGCCTCACCCGGTCCGTTAACCACACAACCAATGATTGAAACATCCATCGGAGTGAGTAAATCTTCCAAGCGTTGTTCCAACGCATTAACGGTGCCGATAACATCAAATTCCTGACGAGAACAGGTTGGACAGGCGATAAAGTTAATACCTCGGGAGCGAATGCGTAATGATTTCAGAATATCAAAACCCACTTTAACTTCTTCAACCGGATCGGCAGCCAAAGAAATACGCAGGGTATCACCGATACCTTCCGACAAAAGAATACCCAAGCCAATCGCTGATTTTACCGAACCTGCACGAGCGCCGCCGGCTTCTGTGATACCAAGATGTAATGGCTGATCAATCTCCCGGGCCAATAAACGGTAAGCACCAACCGCCAGAAAGACATCTGACGCTTTTACGCTGATTTTAAACTGGTCGAAATTAAGTCTTTCAAGAATATTCACATGGCGCATAGCAGACTCCAACAGTGCTTCTGGAGTTGGCTCACCATATTTTTCCTGAATGTCCTTTTCCAGTGATCCGCCATTCACACCAATACGGATTGGAATATTTTTGTCGCGGGCAGCCGCCACAACCTCACCGATACGCGCCTCATTACCGATATTACCAGGATTAATACGCAGACAATCGACACCATACTCTGCAACTTTAAGTGCGATACGGTAATCAAAATGAATATCTGCAACCAAAGGAACATTAGCCTGTTGCTTAATCAATTTAAACGCTTCTGCCGCATCCATCGTTGGTATTGATACACGGACAATATCAACCCCGACACGCTCAAGCGATTTAATTTGTTGAACAGTGGCTTCCACATCTGTAGTACGTGTGTTTGTCATTGACTGCACCGAAATTGGCGCACCATCCCCGACTGGCACATTCCCTACATAAATACGCGTAGATTTGCGTCTTTTTATCGGCGATTCATTATGCATACTGGTATTTCTCCCATACTTCCATGTGCTTACTTATAACATGACAACGATGCCATAACTGCTAAAGGCATTTATTGTGTTCCTGGTACTTTAAGACGCGCAATACGATGCTCTTTAATAAAGCGGCTTAAATCGACAACTTGCCCCCGGAACTGTACATCCACTACAGCAGGGGCGCCGATAGTTAACTTATAAGGCAATGAACCGGAGAGATTCAGACTGTCACCCTTCTTTTTAGTTCCACTAAACAACATCTTTCCATTCGCATCAACAACCTGTAACCAACAGGATGCTTTGAAATTCATCACCAGTTTATTACTGTCAGCCACTGCTGTTGAGCCATTTTCAGACACATCCGGTAGTGGAGCTGTACTCGGGTTAACGGGTAACGGAACAGTCTGTGGATGAATTTCAGGTGCTTCCACAGCCGGATGTTGAGCTGATGCTCCAGGCAGAACAGTTTCCCCACTATTATTCACATTATCTGTATTCGCCTTATTCGCCTTCGCCGAATTTTCGGTTGAAGCAGCAGATAATGGCTGTTCACTGGCCGGCAACTGTGTCGCCTGATCGTTGCTCCCGGTGGCTAGATCCATCACATGGGCTTTCTTCTGCGCAACCTGCGTCGCAGACTGATCAGCCATCGAAATCAATTCTTTCTGTTGAGCTGTGTGGTTTTGCCACCACCATGCTCCCGTCAGACTAATCACGACCAGAATAATTAGCCATGTAATCCACATCAACCAACTTTCACGTTTTCTACGTTTCTTACCCAATGAAAAACTCTGCATTGGTGAAACCTTCGCGGTTTTTGCCGGAGTATGCTTATCCAGAATCGCCAGAATTTCCGCCTCTGGAATTTGTACCAATTTAGCATAAGAACGAACATAACCACGCAGGAAAGTGGGCACCATACTGGCCGGTATATTGTCCTCTTCAATATCACGGATAGTGGAAAGTTTCAGACACAGACGATCAGCCACCGTCTGTTGAGTTAGCCCGTGCTGTTCACGAGCCTGACGCAGGAGCTGACCTGCTGTCAAATGAGCTTGTTCTGGAGTCGTTTCAGTATTCATTAGCAAGAAGACGCGGTACTGTCCAAGTTGTGAAAAACTTCGCGCTGGCTCTTTGCTATAATCCTTACATTATACAACGGCCTGCGCGGCGAAATAGATTTGCTATTTTACTAGCGGCAAATCACTGATAACAAATACGCCTGTCAGCATTATTCCCGGTTAACAGAATTTTGGCTTCTTCATACTGCCCCTGCTCACAGAGAAAAACACTGTAATGATACAATACCGTATCATTTCCTGGCGCATACTGCATCGCCATTTTGTAACGCTGACGGGCAGCTTCCGGCTGGCCGGAATATTGCTCATACAGCGCCATACCTAATTGAGCCTGATAATGGTCTGGCTGCGCCAGTAATACCTTATCAAAGTGGTATCTGGCGGCCGGTAAATAACCTTCAGCCAGATAGGCCATTCCCAGTTGAATCCGGGTTTCTACCGCAACTTTTCGCTGTTTATTTCCGTTTGCCGGTTGATTGGAACACCCTGCCAATAATACGGCAGTAATAACCATTCCCGATAACGATTTCCTTATCATTCCATCCCCACTTAATTTAAGGATACGCAATTGTCGCAATAATTTCAGTTACTGTATGATAAGACATAGCAACATTCAGACTGTTCTTACCTGAATAGGTTCACCTGCCTGACGTTTTTTCAGTGTCCGTTTTGTACGATCAATCACATCGCCCGCAAGCTGACCACATGCGGCATCAATATCATCACCGCGGGTCTTACGGACAATAGTTGTGAAACCATATCCCATCAGCACCTTGGAAAAACGGTCGATCCGACTGTTGGAACTGCGGCCATATGGCGCGCCCGGAAACGGATTCCACGGGATCAGGTTGATCTTACTGGGTGTGTCTTTCAGGCATTCAGCCAATTGATGCGCCTGCTCCACACTGTCGTTAATATGATCAAGCATGACATATTCTACGGTCACACGCCCTTGGTTCGCATTAGATTTAGTCAAATAGCGGCGCACCCCCGCAAGGAACTGCTCAATATTATATTTGCGGTTGATAGGAACGATATCATCACGCACATCATCTGTCGGCGCATGCAGGGAAATCGCCAAAGCGACATCAATCATATCACCAAGTTTATCCAGCGCAGGCACCACACCGGATGTGGATAGCGTCACACGGCGCTTAGACAAACCGAAACCAAAATCATCCATCATGATTTCCATTGCAGGAACCACGTTATTCAGGTTGAGCAGAGGTTCACCCATTCCCATCATAACCACGTTGGTAATCGGGCGGCGACCACTGGATTTCAGTGAGCCAATAATTTTCGCCGCACGCCAAACCTGACCAATAATTTCAGAAACCCGTAAATTACGGTTAAACCCTTGTTGAGCGGTAGAACAGAATTTACATTCCAGTGCACAGCCTACCTGAGAAGAGACGCACAACGTAGCACGATCATCTTCCGGAATATAAACCGTTTCAACTTGCTGATCGCCAACAGTGATAGCCCATTTAATCGTGCCATCAGCTGAACGTTGTTCCTCTGCTACCTCGGGCGCGCGGATCTCAGCAACTTGCTGCAATTTCGCCCGCAGGGTTTTGTTAATATCCGTCATCTGCTCAAAATCGTCATAGCAGTAATGATACATCCATTTCATCACCTGATCGGCACGGAAGGGTTTTTCCCCCATATCGGTGAAGAATTGACGCATTTGTTTGCGATTCAGATCAAGCAGGTTAATTTTCCCGCCTTTTTTTTCTGGGGTTTCAGACACGACAGAAGCAGCAAATTGTGCCGCAGTATTTGGTTGGGACATTTTTTATATCGCCTCGTTGTTACACTTTCGGCTCTGCGTTGATGAATTCAACGCACGAAGTTTCAATTCGGGTATCACTATCAGTTTAGCCTAGTGACAAATAATAAGCGCCCCGTTGAGTTAACAACGGGGCGCGGCATTGTACAAACTTTAATGCGATGATGCTACGGGTAACGACAAATCAATTACGTGGGCAAATTTCATCTTCTGTGAAGAAATACGCAATTTCACGGTTTGCAGATTCAACAGCATCAGAGCCGTGAACCGCGTTTTCAGTAAAACTGTCTGCGTAATCAGCACGCAAAGTACCCGCTAATGCGTTATCAGGATTGGTTGCACCCATCAAGTCACGGTGACGTTGTACTGCATTCTCGCCTTCCAATACCTGAACCACGATTGGACCAGAAGTCATAAATTCCACCAGACCATCAAAGAAAGGGCGGCCTTTGTGCTCTGCATAAAAGCCTTCAGCCTGTTCACGGGTCAGGTGAAGCATTTTGGCGGCAATAATTTTAAACCCGGCGCTTTCAAAACGGGCATAAATAGACCCGATGGCATTTTTCTTCACTGCGTTAGGTTTAATAATCGAAAAAGTACGTTCAACCGTCATGGATAACCTCTTGGTTCTTTTTTCAGCAACTGATGATTTTAATTTTTTATCCCGATAAGTTAACCGGTTAATACTTATCCCGCAACCCTAGCGGGGATAAAAGAGGCGTTGATTATAGGGGCCCAAATAGCGGTTGCCTACAGAAAACATAACATTCCATTAAATTTTTCTTAGCGAAAATTACCATTTTTTCGTACAAATCACACTTTTATCTGAATCATTTACTTCAAGGTAAAATTGACAGAATCTACCTGTCCCCCCAAATCCAAAACACTCAGCTGATATTTCCCCGGTTGAGTCAATGTTTGTACAAGCCCTTGATTATTTTCTGTGGTCAGAATCTGTTCTCCATTGAGAAACCACCATTGTCGCCCACCACTACCGCCTTGTGTTGTAATACGTAAATCAAGGCTGCCAAGACCAGGAAGTCGTTTCAATACATCTCCGTTATGAATGCCGACGATCAACAGCGGCGCTTCATCTGATTTCAGCGGTGGACACTGAGGGTTAACTGATGGCAAACGCTGCGCCCGCCGCTCTTCCGCCGGTAACCATGATTCCAGGCTAATCGGCCATAAAGCAATATTTTTTGATTGCGCATCAGGGCAATCAGGCGCAACACGCAAACCCTGTTTATCCAGCCATACCTGTTCATTGATGCCAGAAATACCTTCTTGCCCCACAGAAGGCAACGTAGGCGGAATGGTGTTATCCAGAATCCAGCTCAGACGACGCTGGCGGCAATTACTGTCTCCCTTTGGCAGACTCTGACCTCCCGGCCAACAAATGATTGCCTGACTCACACTTGCCGGACGTGGATCAGAGGGGATTCGTTGAGCGCCATTTCGCATATTTGCCAGCAACAGGTTATTGACCTGATTCATTATCGGAACCGCCGTGGCATAACCGAACTGTCCGGTAACCGGCGTTCCATCCGGCCTGCCAACCCAGACACCGATGGTATAGCGGGCATTTAAGCCGATAGCCCAAGCATCGCGGTAGCCATAACTAGTACCCGTTTTCCAAGCCAGCGGCACTTGCGCCGGCAATATATCATCAGGTTGCGGGAGACCTTCTCCAGCCATAATTCGTCTGATTATCCACGCGGCGCCAGGGGAAAACAGTTGTCTGTCACGCAATTTCTGTTGCGGTGTAAATCTCAGGGGGGAAACCTTCCCCTGACGGGCAAACGCGGAGTAAGCCGCCACCAACTGATCCATCCGGGTTGCCGTTCCACCAAGAATCAATGATAAATTAGGCTCACTGCCGGGAGGAAAACGCAATACTGTTCCCACATTACGCATATTGGCGGTAAACCGCTTGGCGCCATATGCTTCGAGCAGTTGCACTGCGGGTAAATTCAAGGAACGAACCAATGCCTCACTGACACTAACCGGCCCATTAAAGCCACTATCAAAATTTCCCGGACGGTAATAATCAAAACGGCGAGGCACATCCTGTAACAATGATTCCCCATGAATCAACCCATCATCTAATGCCATTGCGTACAAAAAAGGCTTCAACGTTGATCCTGGCGAACGCCACGAATTTATCATGTCCACATGACCAAAACGGCTGTTATCCTGAAAATCCAGCGAGCCAATATAAGCTTTCACCGCCATATCGGTATGATCAACCACCAACACCCCAACAGAAGTTTTCTCCGGTAACTGGTACTTCCAATTCACCGCCATATCCTCAAGCTGGCGCTGTAATCCTGCATCAATGGTTGTTTTAATGATTTCCTGGCGATGACCTTTAGCCACTCTTCTGGCAAGAAGCGGGGCAAGTTGTGGCGCCTGTCGGGGAGCCAGCCATAGCATCTCTTGCCGAATATCAGCCACTTTATCTTCTGACCAAATTTTATACTGCGCCAACCGTTGCATAACCTTGTCACGGGCGGCTTGTGCCCGTTCAGGGTAACGATCCGGTCTCAAACGGCTGGGCGCCTGCGGCAAAATAGCTAGCAAAGCAGCTTCGCCCGCAGAGAGTTCAGATGGCGGTTTGCCCAGATAAGCCCAACTCGCCGCGCCAACACCTTGTAATGTGCCGCCAAACGGCGCACGATTGAGATACATTTCAAGAATTTCATCTTTGGAATAGTGCCATTCAAGCTGTAAAGTACGCCAAATCTGTTTCAACTTCCCGCCCAAAGTACGTGAATGCGGATCAATCAACCGCGCCACCTGCATTGAAAGCGTACTGCCGCCGGATAGAATTTTACCCGCCCGAATATCCTGCCATGCAGCCCTGACGAGCGAAAACGGGTTAATCCCCGGATGCTTATAGAACCAGCGATCTTCATACGTCAGCAATGCCTGAATATATTCCGGCGACACTTGTTCCAACCTCACCGGGTAGCGCCAAACCCCTTCATCATCGGCAAAACGCCAAAGCGGAGTCCCATCTTCACCTACGACAATACGCGCCATTTTGACTTCACGCAGTGGCAAAGGCCAAATTTTATCTGCCAGCCATAAACCAGCCGGGATCAGAAACAGCAACAGTACAATCAGCCAAATAAGGTGATGCCTTTTTTTCATGCAAGAATACCTGACGAGCAATCAGCCCTTACGCCGGAGCATAAGGGCTGACAGAGTTTAGCGGACAACTTCCAGTTTTTCAGGTGCAGAGCCTACCGCACGCCAGTAGGGCACGTACATAGATTCAACCTGAGGTGCGGGAATAGCGTAGACACCCGGCGTCACAGCACGGGCCAGATAGAGCAATGTCACTGGCTGAGTGGAATCAACCGCGACTGCCGCCACATACCGGTCATCACGATATTCAGTATGACGAATAGTCGCCTGTTGCATATCACCAATCAGCTCCTGGAGATTTGCGGCGCTGTCACTCAAACTGGCACTGCTGTTAACCAGATTCTGATTTTCTACTTCCAGACCAGCAGGCAGTAAATCAACAATCAGCGCATCCGGCACTGATTTATCTGAGCTGACTACCAGCTTCACGACCACCATTTCGCCACTTCTCAGACGGTCAATAGAAACGGGATTACCCTGCATATCCAGATAACTACGCTGAATTTTCAACACATTAGAGTAGGGTTTCGGCGAATGCAGCGGGTAACCTACGACATTCAGGCGAGAATAGAGTGTGCTGCCGCCACGGTTACTGATATCAACACCTTGCAGAATCTGTTCCGCATTCATCATCTGATTCAATGACTTGTCACGACTTAACGGTGGAACCTGCTGATTAACCACCGCCTCCCACGGTTGTTCTGACGTATCGATAAAGAAACGCCCGGCCAGATAGAGTGAATTACTCTCTTGAGTTGAAAAATAGTCACGGGATGTCAACTCATCAGACAAAGCCAGTAATTTCTCATCACGATCTTTTGGCAACATATTGTTTTCAGTCAACAACGCGACAATTAATGCATTGTCGCGGATGGAACTGCCATAATCTCCCAATCCAACATCATCGTTACGGTTTTTATTGATCCCCAAGCGGACAGCTTCATCCGCTCTGGTGTTATCACCCATAAGCTTCAATGCAACCCCCAGTTGTACCAACGACAAACCATTTCCTGCCTGAGAACGACGCTCATAAACTTGTCTTAACGCACCCAACGGCGCTTTCTGCTGGATGGCAAGCACCAGACCGGCATAAGCTTGAGTCGAAAACCGCATGGCTTCCTGATTCTGGCTGTAGCGATAGTTAATGACATTCTTATCCTGTAAATAACGCAGCAAACGGTTATTGGCGGAATTCAGCGCTTCCTTGGGTACGCTATAACCTCGCTGGCTCGCACGGAACAAGAAATCTGTAACATAAGCCGTCAGCCAGTACTCTTCATCACCGGTTCGGTCCCACAAGGCAAAACCCCCATCATGACGCTGCATACTCAGCAAGTGAATAATACCCTCATCAATACTGGCCCGGCGTTTGCTGTCACTGTCCGTTTTGATACCCAGTTTTTTCAGCTCCGCTTCATTTGAATAGAGTGACGGGTAAAGTCCGCTGATAGTCTGCTCAAGACAGCCATACGGATAGGCGTACAGTTCACGAATATAACGTGAAATCTGTAACGGCGGACGACTGGTCAGTAACAACTGACCTTCGAGCGTTGCCGGCGCTAAACCCGATATAGCATCTAACGGCAACTGCCAATTTTCTCCCTGGTGGATAACCTCAGCAAACAGCCTGGTTTCTGCCGGCTGTGCCGGACGCACGCCAATCTTCCAGCTATTTTGATACTGTTTCAGCGCTTCACCGGGCAGATTCAGGCCATTAATCGTCAGGGAAACTTCGCCCTGACCAAAGCCATGGTCAGCCATGACAGGAATTTCCACCGTTGTACGTTGACCTTTTTCCAAGGTTATTGCCTTGCTGGCCGCATCCTCTAATTTAATCAGCCCATTAGCCGTAAAGTTTAAAGTCAAGTTTTGCGTCTGTTCGGTTAAGTTGGTCAGATCCAACGACAACAATGAATGATCCCCCCCCGCCATAAAGCGAGGTAACGCCATCTGTGTAATGACCGGTGCGGCAATGACAATTTTACTTTCACCATGACCGAACTCATCTTTACTCCACGCCTGAGCCATCAGCCTCAGTTCACCATTGAAGTCAGGAATTGGCAGAACAATCTCCCCTTCCCCCTTTTCATCCAATGTCACAGGCTGCGCCTGTTCAGCAATAATCTGCACTTCAGTTAATGGTTTTCTACCACCGCGGGCAGGGGCATCTTCATCACTAGAACCCCCAAAACGCAGATTTGCCAGACGACCTTCACCTTCAATCAACTGACCATACACATCATATTGATCGATGCTATAGCGTTTACGGCCAAAGAAAGCCTCATAGGGATCCGGGGTTTTGAAATTAGTGACATTGAGTACGCCAGTATCTACCGCAGAGAGCAGCACATTAACCTGTTCAGGCAATTTCTGCCCTTGCTGTGGTGTAACCTTGACTTTAACTGTCAGGTTCTGATTCGGGCGCATTTTTTCCGGCGCGGATAACGTCAGATCCAATTTACGGTTTTCATCCGCTAACGGCAGATGCAACACACCAATTGCACGTTTTGGCGTCGCCTGACGGGATTTATCTCCCGGACGAATGACTACCGCAGTCAGATAAAGGTCATGACGGCGCCACTCTTTATTAACCGGAACTTCCACATCCAGACCTTGTGCCGGTACATCAATCTCCTGCCACCAGAGCGGCCCTTCACTGGACTCCACCAACAGGTAGCCTTTACCTGCCTGTGGTGCGGCTATATGCAGTTTTACTTTCTCACCCACTCGATAAGCCGGCTTATCCAGAGACAGTTTTACCTGATCAGGACGGACAGCACCGGTGCCACCGGTATTATCTTGCCATGAGTAACCTGCCCAGAAATTAACACTGGTAACCAGTTGATTCTCCGGATTGACAACTTCAATACGGTATGAACCCCAATCAACCGGGAAACTGACCTTTGCGGTACCCTCCTGCGCAATCTGGATATGTTCATCCGCCATCACCAAATCTTTCTGATCATAGCCTGACTGCCAGCCTTCACCATCCGACCAGCGCCAATAGTAATCATGACGTTCATAAATCAAACGGGCGGTCAGATCTTTCGCGGCATATTTTTTGCCATTGGCATCTGCATAAACCAGCTCAAATTCAGCCAATGAATTTTCATCCACATTGTAGCGGCTCTGGTCACGACCGGTATGATAGTCATAAACCGCTTTCTGATTGAACAACGGACGAATACCAACCAGTTTCTCCGCCGGCCAAACCGCTTGTTCAACCCGACGTGTCACCGGGTGGCCGCCAGATTCAAGCAGACTGGCCTGAACAATCACTTTTACCGGCGAAGAGACTGAACTCCAGTTGTCCGCGCTGACATTCAATGCGGCTTCACCACCACTGTTCAGCGTCAAATCGAACTCATCCAATGTACGACTGAGATTTTCTTCAGTGGCGGCGCCAAACTGATAACCCGGCAATTTGGCGACCGCATCACGGTTTGGGCGCAGGAATAACTGCCCTTGCAAGCGATTATCCGCCGCGGGCGCGCCATACAGGTAACGGCCTTTGATGGCGAAATCGACACTGTGGTTTTTCATCACCGGTTGCGCCTCACTGCTAATTTCCAGCGCCATACGCTCCGGCATAAAATCTTCTACATTGAACTTGTAATAACGGGGCTTGTTATCGCCCAGATCAAAACGTAACGACCAGAGCCCGGTAGCCGCCGACTGAGGAATCGTGTAGCGATACTGATACAACCCGTTTTCAGGTTGCCAGACAAAACTACGGAGAACCTGACCATCGGTTTTTAATACATCAACTTTGACCGGCTGGCTTTTAATTGTACGGCCGTCACCATCACGCAATAGCCCATTCACAACCAGCGTCTCACCGGGGCGATAGAGATCACGAGGCCCGAAAACAAAAAACAGCTTGCTGTATCCTTGTGGACCGGCGATATCAAACTCAGACAGATCCAGCGCTGGTGATACTAAATCAATCATACTGGTTTGGTTGTCACGGGTAGCGAGCAATAATTTAGCTTTCGCATTTTTCTCCAGACTGGCGTGTCCATCAGCGTCTGTCATTGCTTTTGATAATAACTGCCCTTTCTCATCCAACAGACGGACTTCCACCCCTTTCAGGCTGTCGCCTTGTTCCAGAGATTGGGTAAACACATCCATCTTATCCAGATAGCTGTGCACGGAGACACCGATATCACTTAGCGTGAACATTGTCGCCGGGTTGGCATAAATGTATTTACCCGCTTGCTGCATCACCGCCATATAAACACCGTCTTTCTGCAACGCTTTAATGTTATTTAATGGCAACAGTAACTTTTCGCGGGTATTCAGTGTTGGATTCAGATCGAAACGGCCGGTATAAACCAACTCCGCATCTTTAAGTATTTCTTCAGATTCCCAAGAACTCATGCTGTTGCGATATTGCCACTGTGCAATAAAAGAAGGTAATGCCGTCTCTTTTATCCTAAAAAAGTTAACATCAATACTGTTCACATTGAGTGCTAACACTGGCAAACCTTCGGCTACTTTACTTGGCAGCAAGGAGCCCTTGCTGGCAAAACCAACAGACGGAGAAATCGTCTCGGTTGTCAGGGTTTTCTCATACGCGGTTTCAAGCTGACGCTCATTGATGCCTTTAACGCCTTTATCTACGGTCAGTTGCAGTTTACGGGATGGCGGCAGATGACGCAGGCGAAGCTCCATCATGTTATCTGACAACTCCCACGCTCCATCAAGCTTGCCCTGTTTTATATCCACCAAACGGACATTTTGAGCAAAATTCTGATTTGGATCTAAAGGAACAGAAAATGTCACCACCATCGCGCTGGCGCCATCGAGTTGAACTTCTGAGGCATCCAGAATAGTCACCTCTTTACCGGCATAACGTTTTGCCAGTTCAGCCAGTGATGTCGCATCTTTCTGTTTTACTGATTTTGGTGAAGTATTTGACTGTTGAGGTGCTTTTGCGCTTTGAATTTCTGTGGACTGCGATTGAGCTGCTTTATTATTATCAGTGCTGTCAGACTGATCACAACCAGCAAGCATCAGCAAAGAAGCTAACATCACAGCAAAATAATGCTTTTTTCTTTCCGGCCACCGCCAGAATTGACTTTGATTCATGACTATAACCCCTGCCTTATCCCAACCAACCGGTAGTAGGATTTAATAAATAATTTTATAAATCAACATATTAAATTTAAATCAAGAAAATATAAGCAACTGAATACCACCTCTACTCGATATACTATGAGACAACATACAGATCATTAAGCCCATATAATAACGCCTTATTTCGACAAATTAAATATCATAAAGGCGATAAATAAGTCTGAATTCATTGATTCAATCTCTGATTAAGAACTCTATATGTCTTATAAAAAATTTGCATGCTGTTTCCCTAAGTTATTGGATATAATCCTTTATTAAATTATTTTCTCCGATAATTTACAGATTATTAACTTAAATAATTAAAACCGCAAGAAATATTAAAATTGTTATAATAATACAATTTCACCCAATGCATAACAAACTATTTCCCTATATTAATCATTAAATTAAAAAACACATTAAAAGTTAACTCGAGATTATAAGAAATAAAAACAAAAAGAAAAAAATCATCATTACATTGACAACGGCATCAATAAATAACTTATATTAATCAATTGGTTATTCATAATGTCAAATGAAAAACAAGAAATTAAATATAAGCACCATTGCCAGCAGCAATATAAAGACATTTATAAAAATCATCAAAAAATAATCCAGACATAACCCCCTATAATATATATGAAAATCATCAACAATAACCACAATTAATATATACCAATATGACCACAATTAACGAAAAAAAAGAACCCAGCAACATAAAAAATATATAAATACGTTTATAACATAAAACTTAAAATACATTGATATATGATGCCACTTTCTTACCAAAAGTGGCAATAATTACTCACGTTAAACTCCCATTATTTAAATTATTTTTTATAAAATATAAATAAACTCTGCAATAAAAATATTAACCAATCGTTACTATAAACCCAATGAAAATCCATTTTCTGCATACTTTTCACCATGTTACTCCACTAATAACACCTGACCTGTTTTCAGTTGCTTAACATTTGGCAACCAGAGCCTTCCCCAGCTACCGGTACAATGACATCCATAGACTTCTTTTATATTTTCTTTTACAAAAAACTCTCTGATCTTCAATAACTCTGTCGGTAATGCTCTCTTTAAATGCAAACCACCTATCACCGCGCATACTTTATCCACACCGGTAATCATTTTAGCGTGATTAATTATTTCACAAATACCCGAATGACCACAGCCAATAATAATCACAAGCCCATTATCACTTTTCCAAATTAATGCACTGTCATCAAGTATATAATCATTAGCCCAAGAGCGCCTTCTGACTAAACCACAGGCTTTCCGATGATTACTGGCTATTTCACCTGAAAAAACAAATCGTTCGCTTATCTTCATATGCGATTTTGTCAAACGAAAAAAGACTTTCTTTTTAATTCTTTTACTAATTTTACCCGATGTTTTTTTAAATCTTAAAACAAGATTTTTAAACATAACACCATAATACTTCTCATTTAACGCATCGGGATGACATATTAATTTAGCATTATGGGGAAAATAATTAACACCACCTATATGGTCAGAATGACCATGGGAGATAACAATCCTGGATATATCATCAACAGATATTCCCATCCTGTTCGCATTCTCGAGATAGCTGCCATCCGGGCCGGTATCAAAAATTATCTTCTCTTCACCATCCTCAAGTAAAAGACTCAAACCCGGTTTAGCTATCAAATATGAGTCAGATGTTCTATTTTCAAGAAGTACAGTTATTTTTAATGACATGGCATATCCATTAGTTTTGTTGAAGTAATGTATCTATTAAACGATACGGGTAACAATAGCATTGATTCACGTCAATAAAATAATGAAAGGCCGTTATATCGTCACATTCTTATAAGCAGATCACAAATTATCGCTACTCTGCCACAAGTTAATTCTTCAACATGAAATGATTATCTCCCCATTATATTTATTATCTTGCAATATTAACATGTGATTATTATATCTTGCTGTGCAACATATATTTACAGGTAGAAACAAGCATATTGTTTAAAACATAAAACTCTGAGAAAAATCATAAAAATAATTTAATAAAATAAACTAACACAACATTTATCAATATAAATAAATTTAATCATATTTTATCCAGAGTTCAGGTTAATTATCAAAATTTACATTAAGTTCAGCGCAGAATAATAGATTTTCATAGCCATGAAAAATATAATCAGCGAAGACAGTTTATTAACCAAGTGAATTTTAATCAGTAAGTAATCACGAATTTTCTGATAATTTATAATCATAACTATCCCTCCGTACCACAAGAAACTGATTATGAAAGCCATTGAGATCATAATCACTGAAATACTTATATTAGTATCCTGTGGTATGCTAACTGACACAGCGCTACTAATGAGTAAAATTGCTTTAGGATTATAGAGTTGCAATATAAATCCAGACTTAAATGTGCAGTCTCGCTTATCAGATAATGTGTTCAATTCAATATCGCTCATTGGTTTTATTCGAAATAATCGATAAGCTAAATAAATCAGGTATGTTCCTCCTAATATATAGAAAGCAGACAGTATTGCAGGTTCTTTCAAAACAAAAGTAAGCCCGCCTAACGCCAAAGTTGTGAATAATGAATTGGCCGTTGCAATACCGACTACACTCATCATTGCTACAGATTTTGAATACGTAACCGCATTTTTCATCGTGACCAAGAAACCTGGTCCAGGGCTAGCAATACCTACTAATAATATAGTACAGAAACTAATAATAAATCCTTGTTCACTACTCATGTTACCCCACTAAATATTCAACATCTTTTTCATCATCGACACGGAAACTAATATGAGACAGCCGCTCCAATGCTGTTTTTTTTCTAAAACAAAATGAAATTTTATTAATCGATTGACTAATATCGATGAAACCTCCTACACCATAGAACTTACCACCGAGATGGGACACATTCACATTGCCACCCTTGTCAATTTCCCCGATACCCAGTACAGCATGATCAATGTCTCCGTTCCATATACTTTTAAACATAGCTGCTTGAGAAAAAACTTTTCTGCCATTTTTGCATATACCAAATCCCTCGCCATCGTAGATAATTTCTCCTTCAACACCGGATTCAATATACGCCGTAAACGTTTTGTCTTCCTCCCTACGCTTTATATGATTAATTGCTGGAACTGGAAGGCCAATACCCACAATCAATTTTTCACCATTGCTAATCCTGTCCGCTAACTGATATGAAATGCTCTCCGACACCAGGCATGTTCGCGATAGATTTCCACAATAGTGATGATACCTGTTTGGCAAATAAGAGATACCATGCAACGATGAAGGTGCAATAAAGACCTCATCAAATAAATTCCTATAGCAAAAACTACTGTAATGTTTAATCACTTTATCCGGTAGCTGGATAGCGATTCTCGCTTTCCTCAACCGAGCCGATTTTATGCATTGTTCTATATCAAGATCTATAGGCTCGGTCTCTAAAACAATGTTTCCATCCGGCGTAAATCCTGATCCTCTTAATAAAACCAAATCACTATCTGGCAGTGTATAGCATAGTTGTTCACCTGATGACTCCACTATAGATAGCTTTTCTGCTGAGTAATCATTATTAATCAGTGAGCCGTTGTTATCTGGGTCAATAAAAGTATTTTTACCTATGGTGGTCAGCAATTTCCTCTGTTCGCCAGAAAGCAAACAACTCGCCACTCCTTGCGGTATATTGTGTACCTCGACACTATTTTCGCCTAGCGCCGGGTTAATATGATTAACAGTTCCGAAAAAACCGCCAACAACCCAATCCACATGGTGACCAAGAAGCAGTGAGTTAAAACCACCATGCCAACCATTACCTGGTAGTGATGCTCCAATGAATCCAAATTTTTCATTGTATCGACCATTCCAACTCGCATTACAAATCAAATTAATTAAATATTCGGGGGAAATTACGCTACCAAAAGAGATAATATCTATGGTTGAAACCCCTTTTAAAAGCCTCTTAAATCTAGCAATATCTGACAAGTTCATGAGTCCGTCCTTCTTTTGAGGCAATCAAAGCATCGACTATCAGTTTTGCATCTCTAACGGTAAGCGAAGTTGCTTCTGTGAAGAAACGTGATCCATTTGTCATTGGACCAAGTACATAAATGTTTCTTTTATCATTGACTTTGCAATTTCTATCAACGTCAACTCCACTAATGGAATGCATCGGTAAACGACTCATTTGAATAATTTCCAAATCCATTACTGGATTGAATGCTAAAATTGAATTTTTACTAACAGTGGTAGAACCATAGATTCGAGATGAAATAGACAATTGCCCATCATCAATTAATGTCACTAATTTACGGGCATTCACTAATGGAAACATCGCTCTGGTTTCAATAAACCGATGTCTAATATTATGAAAAAGAATTTGATCATCCAGACTCAATACTTGGTAGAAATCAAGATAATTCATTGTTCCATTATATAATTTTTCTTGCCAAACAGGTGTATAAGCTGAACAATATTCGACTTCATCTTTTAACGCACAAAGAGGATTAAACAATATATTTTTCTCAATATCTTTCGTGATCAAAGATTTGAACCGCTGTATTATACTATTAAAGGAAGGAATAGTTGAATTGTAGTCATCAAAAATCGATGCACCACCCGCCTTGAATTGCCCCCTTACTCTGGGAAATCGACCAGATAGTGAATAGCATTGCATCTTCAGATCTGGCCTATACGTATAAATATAAAGTAAAATGTCAATAGACGTCAGACCTGAACCGTATACATCAATTATGCCACCGTATGGTAAACTTGCTATTCTATCAAATAAGTGATCATTTAAAATATCTTTTCCAAAACCGATACTTAGTACACTCGCATCAATTTTAAAACAGACGCCATTGCATATGATATTACCCTCTTTATCTAAATAATCTACTTTTCCGTAAGTATGTACAACAACACCTGCTTTCTTTAATTGATCGATTAAGTTATATTTCACATCTTGTAGATAAGCGCCATAAATTCTCCTCGGCAGATAATCATTATCACAATAATTGTATTCCTTAGCAGTCAACCAATCAGTTATACCTACCACATCATTAAATTGAGTGAGAGAATCTAATCGAGTATTCATTATGAAAACTTCCGGAACATCTTTATATGCAAATCCAACTTGGTTATGATCTTTTGAGAATATCAGAATGGAACTAAGCTGACATTTATATTGTAATAAATGTTTAAGTATTGAAATGCAACCTGCCCCACTACCTATAATTCCTATATTCATAATTATAATAACTCCATTTAGATCCCCACCGAAAGGTATCTTTCTGTTTGACTAGCAGCTATTGTGAGTATTTTCTTTCCTTTATTTTCTTCCCTATTCGCCAATTCAATAGCACAATGCAAAGAAGCACCAGACGAAATACCTATTAACAATCCTTCACTTCCTATAATCTTTCTAGTAGTTTGGAAAGCAGAGTTTTCATCGATAATATATACTTCATCAATAATATTCCGGTCCACAGTATTAGCGATTATTCCAGGGCCAATTCCCAATATGCCATGGTTAGAGTTGATCTCATTTAAAGGAGTCATCTGGCTTAAAACAGCAGCACTTTTAGGTTCAATTGCAACAATATATGTATCCGATCGATATTTTTTAAGAGTATTCCCTATACCATTACAATGTCCACCAGTCCCAATACCTGCGATAAATATATCTGGAGTACCATTAAAAAAATTGATAATTTCATTGCCAGTTTGATAATGTGCTTGAGGATTATTAATATTATTCCCTTGGTCAACAAGAAAATAGTTAACCTTTTTTGAGAGCATTTGTGCTTTTTTTACTGCTCCAGCATAGTTTTCACCACTTGGCGTGAGGATAATTTTTGCTCCTAATAGAGTTAATAACTTTTTACGCTCTTCAGAAACATATTCTGGCATTACAATAATAAGCTTTAGTCCCATAGATGCACATATCCCGGCAAGAGAGATACCAGTATTACCCGTTGTCGCCTCAACAATCGTAGTTTGTGAATCTATCTGACCATTTTTTATAGCTGATTCAAGCATTGACTTGGCTGCTCTATCTTTAATAGAACCCCAAGGATTAAGAAATTCTAATTTCACATAAATATCTGCATACAAATCTTTTGAGATCTTCTCCAACTTTATAATTGGTGTATTTCCAACTACATCATGTAATAACATTCCCCACCCCTTTAGATCTAACTTATATAGATTACTAAAACGTACATTTTAGAATAACAAGCCTCTTATCTCATTGATATTGATTAAAAACAATTAAAAAAATGATATAATCACATAATTTTAAAATGTGGAATTATATAGTTTTAATCTGTATCTATTAGTTAGTGTAACTTATACGTTCTTAGCCGCCTCTTCAAATAAAATTTAGATCATTTAATGTATAACAAACATTAAATAATTCTCTAAGGAAAAATTAACAAAAACACTAATAAGATCACAAAAAATCAAGCACCACGCGTATGAACTCCTTATTCTGTTGTATCTATTCGGGTTAAAATAACACTTATAAGATAATTATTATAAAAAACCTATTTTTCAAACAAAATATAATAAGAATAGGTAAGTTATCATTCAAAAAAGAAGTGTTTTTTGACTGGCAGAGTTGTTACGGTAATATGGAAAGAATGAAAATCAATATCGCGTTTAAAGATGATGACTAAAACCGGTCCCAGCCTTGTGAACTGCCCCAAGAAGTTAGCCAGTTCAGATCACACGGTCATCAAGGTCTGAGCTCTTTAACTTTACTGAACTCAAACCTTTTAATTTCTGCTTGACTTAGATGATTATTGTCGTAATAGATATACTGTTCCAACTCTACCGACAAATATTCAATACACTCAAATTTCTTTAACTAATACAACTAAATGGTCACTTATTCATTACCGGAATATTCCCCCGCAACCAACTGCCTAATTTACGCTGGTAAAACGGCTGTGTATGCTGAATCAAATAATGGCTGATACCACGTTCCTTTTCATCAACCAGGCAGAAGTCAATCGGTTCTTCTTCAGAGGTGTATTCGCAGGCAATACCGCCAGCTTCCTGAATTAGCTGTTCAATCTCATCCTCCGTGCCATTCATTTCCAGCCCAATTAATAAATTGGGTTTTTCATCCACATTTTTATCATGGGCTTGAATGATAAAAGCACGGCGAATAGGTTTACGCTGACTAAATAAACTGACCAAAGCTTCAATGAGTTGCGAAGGATATTCTTCCGGCTGGCTAAGTGTTATCGCGCTGCCACTTGGCACATCAACTTCAACCGAAACTAATTCATTTAATGAACTCATAAAAATCTCCAATCAGTTTTTTTATATAAAATGGATTTATTTCGCTTTCGCCAACAACAAATTAGCAATCGAGCGAACCCCATAACCTGTTGCGCCAGCCGACCAATGTTCTACCGCAGATTTACGGTAAGTCGCAGAGCAGTCAATGTGAACCCAGCCTTTTTGGTATTCTTCCACAAAGTGAGACAGAAAAGCCGCCGCAGTACTGGCACCGGCAGTATGTGATGGAGCCGCAACATTATTCAGATCAGCAAAATTTGATGGCAGTTGGCTACGATGGAATTCAGCCAATGGCAGGCGCCAGAACAATTCATTCTCAGATTCAGAAGCAGCGAGCAGATCCGCCGCCAGTTTATCATCAAAGCTGAATATAGAATGATAGTCATTACCCACAGCCATTTTCGCTGCGCCAGTCAGGGTCGCCGCATCAATGATTAACTTCGCTTTCTCTCTGCTGGCATCAATTAAGCCATCAGCCAGCACTAAACGACCTTCGGCATCCGTGTTCATGACTTCAACAGATTTACCATTACGGTAACGGATAATATCACCCAGTTTAAAGGCATTACCACTGACCATGTTATCCGCAATACAGAGGAGCAGTTTAACGCGCTGTTTCAGGCCACGGCTGATTGCCAAGGCCAGCGCACCTGTTAACGTTGCCGCTCCACCCATATCCGATTTCATGGAGTCCATAAAAGAAGATTGTTTCAGGCTGTAACCACCGGTGTCAAATGTGATGCCTTTACCCACCAAACAGGAAAATACTGGCGCGCGTGGGTTGTCAGTCGGGTTATAATCCAGCGCCAACAATATCGGATCACGGGAAGAGCCACGACCAACAGTATGGATACCAGCATAACCCTGTTCACGTAAATCTTCGCCTTTGGTAATGCGATAATTTACTGCTTCACCAGCAATGCTACACATCAAGTCAATAGCACGCTTCGCCAATTGTTCCGGCCCAAGCTCTTCCGCTGACATATTGATAGTGTCACGCACCCAATCAATAATTTTAATTCTGCTTTCCAATTCTTGTTTTTCAGCCGCCGGCAATTGAGGCCATTCAATAGAACGGCTGCCTTTTGGCGCACGGAAGCCTTGCCAGAATGCCCAACTTTTTTCTAAATCCCAGCCTTCGCCAACCAGAGCTACATGACGAATTCCCTGACCATCAATTTTACGCCCGGCACGTTGAACCGCACCCAATTTGCCTTTACCCGTCAGATGAATCGTCATCCCTTGCTCACTCGAACTAATCAGCGCTTTTTCACCCCAGCATGCTGCTGCTGGCTCATAAGACAGTGTTATTGGCATGATTTGTTTAGTCATTCTTTTCTCACCTCTTATTATTCACCGCTTGATGGCAGCCAGGATTCTATTCAGACTTCCACCCATATAATTATTCGTCTGCCAGATATTAACCCTATAAAAAAACTGGCTAAAGCCAGTTTTTCATTAAAGCTCAGACTACCTTAAAACCGTGACAGATAAATAACAAATTAATGCTATTTGTTACTCAAATTCATCCAGCCAGACCAAAAGAATCGCTTCCAGAACTTTTTCATTAGATTTTTCAGGCACATCATCAAAATCATCCAGATCACAAATCCATTGGTGCATATCAGTAAAGCGAACTGTTTTTGGATCCAAATCAGGAAATTTGTCAAACAGCGCTTCACCGATTTCACGGCTATCAGACCATTTCAGGCTCATTGATATTCTCCTGCCAATCAGTGCTCACGGGCATGGTTAATGGTGTATTTTGGAATTTCGACAACCAAGTCTTCGTCCGAGACTCTGGCCTGACAACTGAGACGACTTTCCGGTTCGAGCCCCCAAGCTTTATCCAGCATGTCGTCTTCCAGTTCAGAACTCTCATCCAGTGAATCGAAACCTTCACGAACGATACAGTGGCAAGTGGTGCAAGCACAGGATTTTTCACAAGCATGCTCAATCTCAATCCCATTGCGCAATGCAACATTCAGAATGGATTCCCCTTCTTTGGCTTCCAAAACTGCGCCATCAGGGCAAAGATCGTTATGAGGTAAAAATATAATTTTCGGCATAATTAAATCTCGTCCACAGAATGGCCCGCCAACGCCCGACGAACAGATGAATCCATCCGGCGTGCAGCGAATTCCTGCGTTTGCTTATCCAGTTGTTTAATTGCGTTCTCAATCACTTCAGGATCACTCCCCTGAACGCTTTTTATAAGTGTTTCTACAGCGGTATCAATCGCCGCGTGTTCTTGTTCATTCAGTAGATCAGCATCTTTTTCTAACGCACTGGTGACACTTTCCAGTACCCGTGCCGCTTCTACTTTTTGTTCCGCCAGTTTGCGCGCATTGATATCTTCCTGAGCATTCGCCATAGAATCTTTTATCATGCGGGCGATTTCTTCATCAGATAAACCATAGGACGGTTTCACCTGAATAGAAGCTTCTACACCCGTGGATTTTTCCAACGCGCTCACGCTCAACAAGCCATCAGCATCCACCTGGAACGTGACCCGGATATGAGCGCCACCCGCCGGTAACGGAGGAATGCCACGCAGGGTAAAACGGGCCAGTGAACGGCAATCGCTCACCAATTCCCTTTCCCCTTGTACCACATGCATACTCATCGCACTCTGGCCGTCTTTGAAGGTCGTGAACTCCTGCGCTCTCGCAACCGGAATGGTTGTATTGCGTGGAATCACTTTTTCAACCAGCCCCCCCATCGTTTCCAGCCCAAGTGACAGCGGAATAACATCCAACAGCAACATGTCGCTATCCGGTTTGTTACCCACCAAAATATCCGCCTGAATTGATGCGCCGACAGCGACAACTTTATCAGGATCAATGGAAGTCAGTGGTTCACGGGCAAAAAATTCACCAACCCTATGACGAACCAACGGTACACGAGTTGAGCCGCCCACCATAACCACTTGTAAAACTTCGTCCGCAGAGACTTCAGCATCTTTCAACGCCCGGCGGCTTGCCAGCAAAGTTCGTTTTACCAATGGTGTAATCAGTGCTTCAAATTCGAGACGGGTGATTTTTCCCTGCCAACCAGCAATGTTTATCTCTGCAACCTCAGCATCACTCAAAGCGATTTTCACTTGAGCGGCAACGTCCAATAGCTGGCGTTGCAAACGATGGTCGTCACGATTGCTGATACCCGCCTGTTCACGGATCCAGTCAGCCAGCATCAAATCGAAATCGTCCCCACCAAGCGCAGTATCACCGCCGGTTGCCAGTACTTCAAAGACACCTCGGCTTAACCGGAGAATAGAAACGTCAAAGGTACCGCCACCTAAATCATAAACCGCGATAACCCCTTCCTGACCAGAATCCAACCCATAGGCAATTGCAGCAGCGGTGGGTTCATTAAGCAGGCGCAGAACATGTAACCCGGCTAAACGCGCCGCGTCTTTTGTTCCCTGACGCTGAGCGTCATCAAAGTAGGCCGGAACGGTGATCACTACTCCATCAAGCTTACCATCCAGTGTTTCTTCTGCACGCTGTGCCAGCAATTTAAGAATTTCAGAAGAAACCTGAATAGAATCGACCAAACCCGTCGCCGTATTGATTAACGGAAGACCATTTTCACTCGCCTGAAATTGATAAGGAAGATTTGGGTAACGTTGCTGAATATCAGCCAGAGAACGCCCCATCATGCGCTTCACAGAACTGATGGTATTAACCGGATCGTGCGCCGCCTGTTGGCGGGCCAACCAGCCAATTTCAATACCATTCTCATGGTAGTGGACAACGGAAGGAAGCAGGTAACGGTTTTCGCTATCCATCAGTGTTTCCGCGTGCCCACTGCGAACAGTGGCAACTAATGAATGCGTCGTGCCTAAATCAATACCGGCAGCTAAACGACGTTGATGTGGTACAGCGGATAAACCCGGCTCGCTGATTTGTAATAAAGCCATATACGCTTTCCTTAAAAGTCGTCCAGTAAACGTTCTTCCAATTGTTCAACCTGCTGTTGCAATTTATCCAGAAAACGCAATTTACGAACGGAATCGGCTGCCTGTTCCCACTGCTGATCATTCAATTGTTGTTCCATTTGCTGACTGCGGGTTTTAATCATCCCGTTCAGACGTTCAGCGAAATCAGCCAGTGCCGCTTCTGCATTCGCTTTACTTTCAATAAATTCCAACTCTTCCCGCAGCATGAGCTGTTCCATCAGGAAAGTATGGTCATTCATGGTGTGCTGCTCATTGGCTAAATCAAAACTATGCAGAGAAAGCATATATTCAGCACGTTTCAGTGGATGTTTGAGCGTCTGATAGCCGTCATTGATAGTCGCTGCTTGCTGCAACGCCAGCGTTTTTTCACGCTCCGGCTGATTAGCAAAACGATCAGGATGAAACTGACGCTGCAATTCCTGATAGCAGTGCGTCAGTTGTTCACGGTCAATAGCATAACGAGCCGGCAGCCCGAATAAAGTGAAATAGTCCATAATCTAAACTTACTCTGGATTTGGCCGAAAAACGGAATTAAACGTTAAAACTTTCTCCACAACCACATTCGCTGGAAACATTCGGGTTGTTGAATTTAAAGCCTTCATTAAGGCCCTCTTTAACAAAATCCAGTTCGGTACCGTCGAGATAGACCATGCTCTTGCCGTCTATAATAACTTTGACGCCCTTCTCTTCAAACACGGTGTCGTCTTCGTTAATCGCATCGGCAAATTCAAGCAGATATGCCATACCTGAGCAGCCTGATGTTCTGACCCCAAGACGTAAGCCGACGCCTTTTCCACGGTGGCCCAGGAATGACGAAACGCGTTGTGCAGCACTTTCTGTAAGGGAAATTGACATACAACAACCTCACTTTTTAAAACCAGCAAAGGCGGACACTGGTTGGTATATAACAGCCAGCATCCACCAAATTTGTTTTCTATTTTCTTATTATCAAGGGCAATTACTTGCCCTGGCGCTTACTTTTGTAATCCGCAATGGCCGCTTTAATGGCATCTTCTGCCAGAATAGAGCAGTGAATCTTCACTGGCGGCAGTTCTAACTCATTTGCAATTTCAGTATTTTTGATCGATTCCGCCTGCTCCAGAGATTTGCCCTTCATCCATTCAGTGACTAAAGAGCTGGAAGCGATTGCAGAACCGCAACCGTAAGTTTTGAAACGCGCATCTTCAATAATGCCTTCATTATTGACTTTGATTTGCAGTTTCATGACGTCACCACACGCAGGGGCACCGACCATGCCGCTGCCAACCATTGGATCTTCATTATCGAAAGAACCGACGTTACGTGGATTTTCATAGTGATCAATTACTTTTTCGCTGTAAGCCATGATGTTATTACTCCTGAAACCGTCTGATTAGTGATGAGACCATTCGATACTGTTGAGATCCACACCTTGTTTGAACATTTCCCACAGTGGAGAGAGTTCACGCAGGCGGCCAATAGATTTGTGAATCAGTTCAATGGCGTAGTCGATCTCTTCTTCCGTGGTAAAGCGCCCTAAAGAGAAACGGATAGAACTGTGAGCCAGTTCGTCATTCATACCCAGCGCACGCAATACGTAGGAGGGTTCCAGGCTGGCAGAAGTACATGCAGAACCAGAGGAAACCGCCAGATCTTTTAACGACATCATCAGTGATTCGCCTTCAACATAGTTGAAGCTGACATTCAGAATGTGTGGTGCGCCATGTTCCAAGTCGCCATTAAGGAAGACTTCTTCGATATCTTTGATACCCTGCCACAGACGTAAACGCAGGCCACGCAGACGCTGAGATTCATTTTCCATTTCCTGCTTGGCAATACGGTAAGCTTCACCCATACCGACAATCTGGTGAACAGGCAAAGTACCGGAACGCATACCACGCTCATGACCGCCGCCATGCTGTTGAGCTTCAATACGAATGCGTGGTTTGCGGCGAACATACAACGCGCCAATCCCCATCGGCCCATAAATTTTATGCGCAGAGAAAGACATCAGATCGACTTTCAGTTTGGTTAGGTCGATAGGTAATTTACCTACGCTCTGAGTCGCATCAACATGGAAAATGATACCGCGGCTACGGCACATTTCGCCGATTGCAGCGATATCCTGCACCACACCAATTTCATTGTTAACATGCATGATAGAAATCAGAATGGTGTCATCACGCACCGCAGCTTCCAGATCGTTTAAATCAATCAGTCCATTGCTCTGAGGCGCGAGATAAGTGACTTCAAATCCTTCACGCTCTAACTGACGGCAAGTATCCAGAACCGCTTTATGTTCGGTTTTGCTGGTGATGATATGCTTGCCCTTTTTCTGATAAAAATTAGCAGCACCTTTAATAGCGAGATTGTCAGATTCCGTTGCACCAGAAGTGCAAACAATCTCACGGGGATCGGCACCCACTAAATCAGCAATCTGATTACGGGCAACATCAACCGCTTCTTCAGCCTGCCAGCCAAAACGGTGAGAACGGGAAGCCGGGTTACCAAATACCCCGTCCATGGTCAAATAATGCATCATCTTTTCAGCCACACGCGGATCAACTGGCGTCGTTGCTGAGTAATCTAAATAAATTGGTAATTTCATTGCTCGCATGCTCCCTACTTCTAATACTTCAATTCATCACAAGTTCTGCTTATGCGCGCAGATTAACATTAATTGTCTCTTGTGCTCTGCCGTGAGGTGCGCGGCGCTTATCGTTATCCTGGCGGTCAGCAACGTCTAATACTTCCTGGTTATTAACTAATTCTTCTAAACTGATGCTACTCAGGAAACCGGTAATACGGTCACTTAAATCGCGCCATAAAGTATGAGTCAGACAGCGATCACCGCCCTGACACCCTTCTCTGCCCTGGCAACGCGTCGCGTCTACCGATTCATCAACAGCGAAAATAACTTCGGAGACGACAATTTCCCCGGCATCTCTGCCCAGTAAATAACCGCCACCCGGACCACGGACACTTGAAACCAGACCATTTTTGCGCAAGCGAGAGAATAACTGCTCAAGATAAGAGAGGGAAATACCCTGACGTTCAGAGATGTCGGCTAGCGGTACTGGACCTTCCTGTGAGTGTAACGCCACATCAAGCATGGCAGTTACTGCATAACGCCCTTTAGATGTCAATCTCATAAATGATTACCCCGTGGTGAAATATGATGAAATTGTGTCATTCCTGAGTGTTTTAGTCAACTATTTAACCGAGTAATTTACTCAACTATTTTTTCGCCCATTTTTCAATGGAGGTCAGGATACCACGCAGAATATTCAGCTCCTGCGTTTCAGGCCGGGCGCGGGTAAAAAGCCGTCTTAACTTATTCATTATTTGACCAGGATGGGCTTTCCTAATGAAACCAGCATCATATAACACACGTTCAAGGTGATGATAAAAGCGTTCCATATCATCAATTAATGGATATTCGGTCTCATCTGTTTTCTGCTCGGGTTTATCCTGACGCGCCAAATATGCCATACGAATTTCATAACTGACAAGCTGGACAGCCATAGCCAGATTTAACGAACTGTATTCCGGGTTAGTCGGGATATTCAGATGATAATGACACTTTTGCAATTCTTCATTCGTCAGCCCTACACGCTCACGTCCGAAGATAATTGCTACCGGCGCATGTTGAGCTTCCTGCACACTACGCTCGCCACATTCACGGGGTTCGACCATCGGCCATGAGAGGGTTCTTGAACGGGCGCTAGTGCCAATCACCAGCTCACAGCCGGCCAGAGCTTTATCCAGACTATCAACAATAGTCGCATTACCAATAACATCGCTGGCGCCAGCAGAAAGCGCAATCGCATGGGAATCTGGCTGAACCAGTGGATTAACCAGATAAAGGTTTGTTAATCCCATAGTTTTCATTGCCCGGGCGGTTGAACCCATATTCCCGGTGTGGGAAGTTTCAACCAGGATAATGCGGATATTTTCTAACATGACAACTTCTGGATTAGTTATAAGAGCCAAATATCTTAACACAGCGTTAGTCATTTTTCCGAACTACTGCTATACTGCGCGCCGATTAATTATCCGTTCTTTAACATCCTGGTGGAAGATATCCCATGCATCCGATGCTGACCATCGCCATACGTGCGGCGCGTAAAGCCGGCAACCTGATTGCCAAAAATTATGAAACTCCCGATGCGGTTGAAGCTAGCCAAAAAGGCAGTAACGACTTTGTCACCAACATTGACAAAGCCGCGGAAGCGCTCATTATCGACGTTATCCGTAAATCTTATCCTAAACACTCAATCATTACTGAAGAGGGTGGCGAACTGCCAGGCGAAGATGATGATATTCAATGGGTAATCGATCCACTGGATGGCACAACTAACTTTATTAAACGTCTCCCCCACTTCGCCGTTTCTATTGCAGTACGTATCAAAGGCCGTACTGAAGTTGCTGTTGTTTATGATCCAATGCGTAATGAGCTTTTCACCTCAGTCCGTGGTCAGGGCGCTCAGTTGAATGGTTACCGCCTGCGTGGCACCAATGCCCGCGATCTGGATGGCACTGTTCTGGCGACAGGTTTCCCATTCAAAGCAAAACAACATTCCACTGTTTTTATTAATACTTTGGGCAAATTGTTTGTTCGTTGTGCTGATTTCCGCCGTACCGGTTCGGCAGCGCTGGATCTGGCTTATGTTGCGGCAGGCCGGGTTGATGGTTACTTTGAAATTGGTCTGAAACCGTGGGATTTTATGGGTGGCGAACTGTTAGTGCGTGAATCGGGCGGCATCATTACTGATTTCGTTGGCGGCCATAATTACATTCATTCCGGTAATCTTGTTGCGGGTAATCCACGCGTTGTTAAAGATATTCTGGCCGAAATGCGTGATGAGTTATCAGAGTCATTGAAGCGTTAACTTAAATTAATACTTAAACTGGAATTGCATGGCGATAACAGGCAGGCTGTAACAATGCGGTCTATCCTCCGTCCGGCACTTCCATCTGGCAACAAAAAAGTTACCAATGAACTTTCTTGTTGCCATTTTAAACCTGAATTATTTTGCTAACCAATAAACCGCTTCATAAGGTTGTAACTGTCTATTTTTTGCAGGTAGCTGATGTTCAGGATAATTCCCCATTAATTTAACCCACGAGCAATGGGATAAAGAATCATCCAGCGACCATTCCTGCACTTCCGCACTGAGATTGGCGATAACCAGCAACATTTGGTCTTCCCAACGGCGAACATAACACCAAAGCGAAGGGTGAGATGGCAACAAATCTTCATAGCTGCCATAGGTCAATACCGGATATTCCTTACGCAGTTTTATTAAGCACGCATAACAATGGAAAACGGAATCCTCATCTTTGATAGCATCTTGAGCGTTCACTTCCTGGTAATCACTATTCAGCGCTATCCAAGGTTCTCCCTGAGTAAATCCAGCATTGGAAGTCGCATCCCATTGTATCGGCGTTCGCCCATTATCACGAGATTTTTTCGCTAAGATCGATAAGATTTTTTCCTTATCATTACCTTGCTCAATCTTCTCCCGGTAAATATTTAAACTCTCTATGTCCCGATAATCTTCAATTTGAGAAAAATCAGGGTTAGTCATCCCCAATTCTTCCCCTTGATAGATGTAAGGAGTTCCTTGCATACCATGCAACACCATTGCCAACATTTTAGCAGATGGAACCCGCAATGCTCCTTCACCACCAAAACGCGAAACAATCCGCGGTTGATCGTGATTACACCAGAACAGCGCATTCCACGCCCGTTGATGCATGCCTTGCTGCCACTTAGCAAAAATTTTCTTCAATTCAATAAAATCGGGCGGTGCTGTAACCCATTTTTCGCCATTGGGGTAATCGACTTTCAAGTGATGAAAAGCAAAAACCATCGATAGCTCTCCACCATCTAACGAGGAATAGCGCTGGCAATTTTCCAGGGAAGTAGAAGACATCTCCCCGACAGTCATCACCCCCGCAGGCTGAAATGCCTCTCTGTTTATTTCCTGCAAAAACTCATGAATACGCGGACCATCGGTATAGAATTGACGCCCATCTCCCTGCGTTGCTTCAGGAAAATCCTGCTGCTTAGAAACCAAATTGATAACATCCAGACGGAACCCATCAACGCCAAGGTCAGCCCAAAATTCACAAATCTTTTTAAGTTCAGCCCGTACGGGTTCATGCTCCCAGTTGAGATCTGCCTGCTCAGCGGCAAACAGGTGTAAATAATACTGTTTGCTTTCCTCATGCCACTCCCAAGCATTGCCGCCAAATTTTGACACCCAATTATTAGGCGGAGTCTCCGGTACCCCATCCCGCCAGATGTAATATTGCCGGTAAGGACTATTAATATCCTGTGCTTGTCTGAACCAGGGATGTTGAGTAGAGGTATGGTTGAAAACAATATCCACAATCACACGAATATCACGCTGATGTGCTTCATCAACCATACGCTTAAAATCATCCATTGAGCCGTAAGCCGGATCAATCGCACAATAATCAGCAACATCATAACCATTATCTACCTGTGGCGAGCAGTAAAAAGGCGTCACCCAGATAGCATCCACACCCAGTTTTTTCAGATAATCCAGTCGGTAAGTAATGCCATTAAGATCGCCTGTTCCGCTACCGGTAGTATCCTGGAAACTCTTAGGATATATCTGATAGATAACACCTTGTAACCACCACGGAATAATTTTGTCCATCGAAAACGCCTTATCAATATATTTCTGAATTGAATAACCTAAATGGTTACTTTTATATCTGTTACTCAGATGAAGATTTAACAGAATTATTCAACAGCTAACATACCGCTCATATTCTTCTTTCGATAAACAACCGTAGTCAGTATCAACGGAACAATAACAGCTACAAGCATAGCTAATGCGTAGATTGCCCAAAATTGCGGTTTGATCGAAAGGATACCGGGCAAGCCACCAACACCAATACCGTTTGCCAACACACCACTTAACCCACAAATCAACCCGGCTAAACCTGAACCAACCATGGCGCAGAGCATAGGGAATCGATATTTGATGTTAATACCATACATTGCCGGCTCAGTGACGCCTAAATAGGCGGAAATAGCGGCGGGTACAGACAATTCACGCTCATTACGCTTTTTGCTGACCAATATAATGCCGACGACCGCTGAACCCTGAGCAATATTGGATAATGCAATAATCGGCCAGATCGGTGTACCACCGATACTTTGAACCATCTGCATATCAATAGCTAATGTAGTTTGATGTATACCCGTGATAACCAAAGGCGCATAAAAGAATCCGAATAAAGCCGCACCGACAGGCGCAAAACTTCCCGTCATCAGCGCCTTAACAACCCAAGCAACTCCGTCACCAATTAACCGGCCAAACGGCCCAATAAGGCTATGTGCTAAAAAGGTTGCTAATATTAACGAAACTACCGGAACAACCACCAAATAAAGATAACTAGGAACCACCTTCTTTAATTGAATTTCAATCCACCCCAACGTAATACCCGCCAAAAGCGACGGAATAACCTGAGCCTGATAACCCACTTTTCCAATCGTGAACAGGCCAAAATTCCATATATCAGGGATCTGTTGCCCTAATTGATAAGCATTCATAAGTTGCGGAGATACTAGGGTTATTCCCAATATAATTCCTAATATCGGGGTTCCACCCATTGTTCTGACCGCAGACCAACAAATACCCACCGGCAGATAGAAGAATATCGCCTCTCCTAACAGCCATAAAAAATCATATATTGTTTTCCAGACAGGATATATTTGAGCTAAAGTTTTACCGTCACTAAGAGGAATATCACCAATAATATTACGAAAGCCCAAAATTAAACCGCCACTAATTAATGCCGGCAGGAGAGGAAAAAAGATTTCTGCAAATTGAGAAATGACACGTTCTTGCCATTTCATATTCTTTTTCTCAGCCTGTTTTATCTCTTTTTTACTTAATTCAGTTTTATCAAGATAGCTATTTAAAACCTGATAATAATCACCAACATTCGTACCTATCACAACCTGGAACTGTCCTGCATTGGTAAAGCAACCTTTAACCATTGGCAGATTTTTTATTTCATCCGGTTGAGCTATAGTCGGTTCAACCAAAGAAAATCTCAACCGGGTAATACAATGCGTTACACTGGCTATATTTTCACAACCACCGATTAATGTAATTAGTTTTTCTATATCTTTATAATTTATTTTATTTTTCATAATAGCCAGTCATCATAAGTTAGTATCAGTTACTATGCCATGCTTAGTAAGATAATTTCATCCTAATATCATTTAGTTATGCTTGTCATGGGAACGTTCCCAAAAATGCGTCAACGATCACATTGAATCAACAATATTCTTATTTTTAAGCCAACTTACTCGAAATGATTACTTGCTGTTTAGGGTATTTTTGATTTATTTGAGCTATTAATTGACCAGCGGCATATTTACCAGCTTCACCATAACCCAAATCCACAGAAAGCGTATCAGGGTATAAAAAGTTCAGCAAAGGAGTACTACCAATGCTGCCTATTTGTATATCTTCCCGGTTATTTTGTTGTAAATACTTATATGCGCCTAATGCCAGGCTATCGGTTGCACAAATTAAGGCCGTCGTTTCCTCTCTTAGTACCTTGGCGACATGCTGAAAGCCACTCTGATAGTTTAAATCACATTGAACGGAAAGCGGGTGTAACGCCTTCTGTTCACAACAATTCAGATAGGATTGATGACGACGAAAACCTGTCGTGGCATCACAATCTCGTACACCAAGAAAACTGATCTCTCTGTGACCTTGCTGATAAAGTTCATCCATTAATAGACGAACAGCACCAACATCGTCATAGCATACAGAAGAAAAATCAGTATATTCGCGCGCAAATACCACTATTTTGTCACGCCAAGGCAAAAGGGATTCTTCCGGCAATCCGGTGAAACCAAACAAAATAACACCATCGGCATGACGTAATGCCAACTGACGCAGATGTTCCTGTAAAAGCTGGGGATCAAAATTACTTTCCATGATAATGGGGTCATAACCATGCTGATAAAACAGCGGCAACATCGTACTTATTGATAAATTTTCCGAAAAAGATCCCAACCGTGACACAATTAAAGCAATAATTTTATCGCTTTTCACTCGCATCGCTCTCGCTGATTTAGAGGGAATAAAGTTATTTTGATGAATAATCGCTTCAACTCTTTCACGTACTTGTGGACTGACGCTACTTTCGTTGTTTAATACCCGTGAGACGGTTGATTTACTGACATTAGCCAGACGTGCAATATCTTTTATTGTTAATTTATTCGACATGATATCTCATAAAAACATTATTATTAGAAGTATCCAGTTTCTTACAAAAATATCATAAGAAACTGAATTCACGTTGTTAATAATGATGAGCTTTAACCTGTGGTCGCAGGAAAATAGCAGGAAAAGCAACTAAGGCCATTATCCAGAAAATGCCGCTGTGCAGATAATCATACATAAATCCTGCAACTACCGTCATAACAGCGATACCGCCCCCCATTGCCAGTGCAGAATAAGCCGCCTGCAAACGAACAATTTCCCCTTCCTTTCTCGCGCTGATAAACCGCATGGCTGCCAAATGGCAGACAGTGAACGTACCACAATGTAAGATTTGAATGATAATCAACACCGGTAATGCCGTGAATGTGCCCATCAATCCCCAACGGACAACGCCACATATACCGGAAAGCAACAGAAGATTACGGGCATTCCAGCGCCGGAATAATTTATTACTCAGCGTAAAAATAATAACCTCAGCCACTACCCCCAACGACCAAAGATAACCAACTACTGAAGCGGAATAACCTACTTTTTCCCAGTAAATCGCGCTGAAGCTGTAATATCCCGCGTGAGCGCCCTGCAATAAAGCCACGCATAGCAGGAACCGGCATACTGATTTTTCAGACAATAACTGTTTAAATGACACAACATCAACTTTAGCTGACTTGGCTTCACCAACAGGCATGATGGAGGGTTTAAGCAATGTCGCCAACAACGTTGACAAAACACTGAACAGTATGGTTATCAGAATAGCCTGATGTCCCCAGACAGAGATCAATTCCCCGGTCAGCGCCGAGCTGATAATAAAGGCAATGGAACCCCAGACGCGTATTTTGCCATAATCAAAGGAAAATTGTTTTTGCCATGTTCCCGCCAATGCATCACTTAATGGCATCATTGGCGAAAAAAACAGGTTAAAACCAATCATAATGAACATCAGCCATGCCCAATGATTTCCCAATGTAAACCCGATAATAGAAATCAGGGTCAGCAATGCTAATACACGCAACGCGAAAATAAGTTTTGCGGGATTTTTAACGGTAGGCGTGATTAATAAACTCCCCAGGAAACGGGAAACCAAGCCCGCACCCAATAAAATCCCCATCATATCGGGTTTTATTCCCTCACCCTGGAGCCAGACTGCCCAGAAAGGCAAAAATATCCCGTAAGAAAAGAAATACGTGAAATAATCTAACGCCAGCCAACGTGTCGACTGAATAACCATTAATCCTCCCTGGTTAAAAGTGCAAAAAACCCGCTCAAAACCAACCTGATTAGCTTAAGAAATTAAGATATCAAGGGCAATTGCTAAATATCTCGCTTAAGCAAACCATGCCAGCCGGAGCAGGTTTTGTAATAACTTATTGAAATTATAATTTATGCGTAAACCGGATATTTTGCGCAAATAGCCAGAACTTTTTGTTTAATCGCTTCAATGATCGTTTCATCATTGATGTTGTCCAATATATCGCACATCCAGCCAGCCAATTCACGGGCTTCTGCATGTTTGAAACCACGGCGGGTAATCGCCGGCGTACCAACACGCACACCTGAAGTCACAAATGGGCTCTTCGGATCATTAGGTACACTGTTTTTATTTACCGTAATATTGGCACGGCCCAGTGCAGCATCGGCATCTTTACCGGTGATGTTTTTGTCAACCAGATCCAGCAGGAACAGATGGTTCTCAGTACCACCTGAAACCACTTTGTAGCCACGTTTCAGGAAGACTTCAACCATTGCTTTAGCGTTATCAGCAACCTGATGTTGATATGCTTTGAATTCCGGCTCCATTGCTTCTTTCAGTGCAACCGCTTTACCGGCAATAACATGCATCAGAGGTCCACCCTGACAACCTGGGAATACAGAAGAATTCAGTTTCTTATACAGCTCTTCGTCACCACCTTTCGCCAGGATCAAACCACCTCGTGGACCCGCCAATGTTTTATGCGTGGTAGTCGTCACGATGTGAGCATGAGGAACCGGGTTAGGATAAACGCCTGCGGCGATCAGGCCGGCGACGTGCGCCATATCAACGAACAAATAAGCACCAATGCTGTCTGCAATTTCACGCATTTTGGCCCAATCAACAACGCCAGAGTAAGCAGAAAAACCACCGATAATCATTTTTGGTTGGTGTTTTTGAGCTTGTGCCGCGATATCGTCATAATCAATTTTACCACTTTCATCAATACCGTAAGGTACGATGTTATATAACTTACCAGAGAAGTTAACTGGAGAGCCATGAGTCAAATGGCCGCCATGTGCCAAATTCATCCCCAACACAGTATCACCCGGTTGCAGCAAAGCCATATAAACCGCCGCATTCGCCTGAGAACCCGAATGTGGCTGAACGTTGGCATAATCAGCACCGAATAACGCTTTAGCACGATCAATCGCCAGTTGCTCAACAACGTCTACATATTCACAACCGCCGTAGTAGCGTTTACCCGGATAACCTTCAGCATATTTGTTAGTGAGCTGGGAGCCTTGCGCCTGCATGACTCTTGGACTGGTATAGTTTTCAGAGGCAATCAACTCGATATGTTCTTCCTGACGAACAACTTCTTGTTCCATCGCCTGCCATAGTTCGGGATCATAACTAGCAATATTCATTTCACGCTTTAACATTGGGTTCTCCAGACTCAGCTAACTTCTCTTCAAACAACACCCCAAAGGGTAGAATGGCACACAGTGTAAACCCTTTTCACTGAATGAGATAGTCTTGACAAAATATTTTACGCAAACGATTGCACATCAATTACAGCAAGGCATCGGTTCTCTTACAGCACAATGAAAACTTCCTGTATTTTCCCTTATTATCGGAATTTGTGACCTTGGTCGGCCCCTGCCTTGGTGTAAATATCTCCTAGGAATATCTTTTCACCATAAAAACCACATTTTATATTTACAAGATCCTAAAAAAATTATAAGTTGCATTTAAAATACATGTTATAACTTTCATTATCACTTGAAAGAAATTCAGGAGCTTCACCATGCTGGATAGTCAAATCACTGCAACTATCAAATCCACTATTCCACTGCTTTCCGCCACTGGCCCGAAACTAACCGCCCATTTCTATGAGCGGATGTTCAAACATAATCCTGAGCTGAAAGATATTTTTAACATGAGCAATCAACTTAATGGCGATCAACGTGAAGCCCTGTTCAATGCTATCTGCGCCTATGCAGCCAATATTGATAATTTGGCAGTACTGCTACCGGCAGTTGAAAAAATCGCGCATAAACACGCCAGCCTGAATATTCAACCAAAGCATTATCAGATTGTTGGAACTCACTTACTGGCAACGTTAGACGAAATGTTCCAGCCGGGAAATGAAGTGCTGGATGCCTGGGGCAAAGCGTACGGTGTGCTAGCTGATGTTTTTATCAATCGTGAAGAGCAGATTTATCATCATGACGAATCAGTCGATGGCGGTTGGCGTGGTATACGCCCATTCCGTATCAACCGGAAACAGGTAAAAAGTGATGTGATTTGCAGCTTTGAATTTGTGCCACAGGATGGCGGGAAAGTGATGGATTATAAACCCGGTCAGTATCTGAGCATTTATCTGGAAGATGACAGCTTTGATAACCGCGAAATTCGCCAGTATTCATTGACAGCAGCCCCAAACGGTTCCAGCTACCGAATTGCTATCAAACGTGAGCCGCAAGGAACAGTTTCCAACCATATGCACGATAAGATGCAAGAAGGCGATACTGTCTGGCTGGCCGCTCCACGTGGGGATTTCTTCCTTGATATTAAACCAGAGACACCGGTTACTCTGATTTCTGCCGGTGTCGGCCTGACACCCATGATGAGTATGCTGCATCACCTCCACCAGCAAAATCACAACAGTCAGATTAACTGGTTACATGCGGCAGAACACGGCGGTCATCATGCGTTTACCAATGAAGTGACCACTATTGCGCAGGCAATGCCAAATCTTAGCAGCACCATCTGGTATCGAGAACCAAGAGATGAAGACCAGCAAGGCGTCCATTATCAACACAAAGGTTTTATGGATATGGCGGTGCTGAATGACGCGCTGAAAACGGCAGGAATGCATTTCTACTTCTGTGGCCCGGTTCCCTTTATGCAATATGTAGCAAAACAACTATTAGATATGGGAATTGAGAAGCAATATATTCACTATGAATGCTTCGGTCCGCATAAAGTGATTTAAACTTTTCAGTTTAATGGAGTTTGTTTATCATGGAGCCCGTCCCATTGGATGTCAGCTCCATTGATATCAAAAATCATGGGTAAATTTACGCTGACTGGCAATTAATTTTGCCCCACAAGCGGTTTGCATTCCTTCAAGCGCAATCAATTTTCCTTTATATCTTAAAGAGTCAGCCCCCTGAACAATAGGAAAAACCCCTTTGCATTGAGGGCACTCCACCAAATCTTCTTTACCTGCTATAGGAATACCATTGTAAGTATAATCATCAATAGCGGTAATCACCTTACCGCCATGATCTGTTGAATTACCCAGCAGAATAACTGCTTTTGACATTAACATTCTCCACCGTTTTTCGATTGGTAAATAACATCATCCCCATCATACTTCTGTAATTAATGGCAATAATCCCAGGTTCACCAACTGTATTTCTACATCATTGGATTTATCAATATCGTCCTGATTTTTTCCATCAAAAATGCCTTTTTTGGTGATAATCAAGGTACCGATTTGTTGATCATGTTGATAAACGGGAAGTACCTCCTCCGCCATAGGCAAATAAGATTTATCAATAATGCGGGGCTGGTAAAGCATCCAGCCGACACTGAGGCGGTCAGGGAAAACCTGTCTACCTTTTAAGGTATAGCCGTTAGTTTCCACTTGAATATAAGGAAAGTCACGGCTGGTAGCCAAATGTTTAACCAAATCTATTAATCGGAATACATTCAGTTGACTGCTGCCAATTTTTAAATTGAGTTCTAGCCGAACCCAATTAGGATGTCCCGACTTTGATTTTTCATAAATAATGCCACAAGATAATTCATCTTTTTGACCATCCCACATCCCATTGATAAGTGAGGGGAAATTTTTCCTATACTCTTTTTCAAAGTCCCTTATTGCAACGCTTGTAGGCCCTTTTTCATCAAATACAACGTGTTTCAGGGCCTCTTTGAGAGAATAACCTGTCAAATACCAAGTCTTCTTTTGCCCAAAAAAGATATCAATTTGCCGCGTGACACGAAATAAATCCATTAATACCGAATCTACAGTAATAACTTCCTGCTGTTCATAACGTACATTAATTTTTAAACGAATAATTGCCATTTAAACCTCTAATTAAGCTGTCGCCGCCAAATTGGCACAAGGTGTATAGTGAACACTGATATTTTCATATTCACTAAACAATATTTTAAAATAGTCAGAACTGACAGGCTGTAAAAAATGCCATTCAACATGAGGAGTCCCCTCCAGTACATCACAGACCGTTTGATGTCTTTTTGCTTGATTTCGCGCAGAAATCTGGCCTTTCCACCAAATTTTTGGTTCACCTTCACTATCAAAAAACTGGTCATACCGCGCTTTGGCCTCCAGAAATAAGCAATACGCTGGTCGCCAGCCATCAAAGGTCACTTTCAGGCACTGAAATTCCTGGATCATCTGCATGCTGGGATCATATTTCGTTTGGGCAATAAATCGCTGATAGTTAATTGTGATGGCGCTCCAGCGGCTCACCTTGCGATATTTTTCACTCGTCACTGGAATAGCCAGACAAGCCTTGCACTCTTTTTTACTCTCCGTTTTTTCACACTCTTCCGCCTTAGACTGGGCCTTCGCCTGAACCGCACTGGTATCAACTGATCCTTCCCCTAAATCATCATCC
>NZ_JBEJZY010000027.1:0-68031 GCF_040256935.1 Photorhabdus viridis | reverse complement strand
AAAGCCGCTATCGGCTGACATGGATGATGCCGGATGGTTTACCGATAACCTGGATATTACGCACGGAAATGGGCAGCGGGCCGCTGGCGTTATTGAAACTGCGGGGATTTATGTTGCCGAAAGCGATTTTTGTGGTGACGCCGGGGGATGACACTCCTATGTCAGCGATTGATGACGATGATGGGGAGGATGAGTAATGTTGCCTTGGTGGTTTGGTATTGCATCATATCAGCAAGAAAATCAGCTATCGAATACCCTGAAACACCGCCACGTTTGCGGTGTTTCAGAAATAAAGTTACATATCAAATCAAAGAACGTGAACAGACGACGTATTGGTTGTACCGCTTTGCACCAGCGCACCAGATACCATAACCACGATTTCGCCTTTTTTCGCCAGCCCACTGATCAGTGCTGCTTCTTTACCGATGCGATAGAAATCGTCGGTAGATGCGATTTCTTTAACGATTTGAGTAGAAACACCTTTAACTAATAGCAATTGGCGTGCAGTCACTTCGTTGGTGGTTAATGCCAGAATAGGTGCGCCAGGGAAGTACTTACGGATAGATTTAGCAGACTTACCGCCATAGGTTGCGACTACAATCAGAGGGGCTTCCAGTTTTTCGGCTGTTTCAACGGCGCCGCAGCATACCGCTTCGGTCACGCGTAATTTACGGCAATTGACAGCTTCAATGCGGCTTGGCATGACATGATCTGTGCGCTCACAAATTGTTGCCATAATAGTTACGGCTTCTACCGGATATTTGCCTTTTGCACTTTCACCGGAAAGCATAACTGCATCAGTACCATCCAAAATGGCGTTAGCTACGTCACCGGCTTCGGCACGGGTAGGGCGTGGGTTTTTGATCATGGAATCGAGCATTTGAGTTGCAGTGATAACAACTTTGCGGGCCATGTTACATTTTTGGATCATCATCTTCTGGGCGAAGATAACTTCTTCTACTGGGATTTCAACACCGAGGTCACCGCGGGCAACCATGATCCCATCAGAAGCTTCTAGGATCTCATCAAAGTTGTTCAGACCTTCTTGATTTTCAATCTTAGAGATAATTTGAATATTTTCACCCCCGTGCGCTTTCAAATGTTCGCGGATTTCCATAACGTCAGAGCGTTTACGGATGAAAGAAGCGGCGACGAAATCAACACTTTGTTGGCAACCAAAGACCAAATCTTGTTTATCTTTTTCTGCTAGGGCAGGCAAGCTGATAGATATACCTGGCAGGTTAACACCTTTATTTTCACCTAAGTCACCGTTGTTCAAAACCTGACAAATAACTTCTGATTGAGTGACTTCTTTAACTTTCATACCGATCAAACCGTCATCAACCAGAACGGTGTTACCTGGAGCCAGATCCGCAGGGAAACCACTGTAAGTTACAGCAACGCGGTCTTTATTACCGATAACGGTTGTGTCGGTGGTAAAAGTGAAAGTCTGGCCAGCAGTTAGGGATACGTCATTGCCGCTTTCCAGCTTCATGGTTCGAATTTCAGGGCCTTTAGTATCCAGCAGAATAGCTGCCTGTTTACCTGTCTTAGTCATAACTGAACGGATATTTTGAATACGCTGGCCGTGCTCTTCATAGTCTCCATGAGAAAAGTTGAGGCGCATAACATTCATGCCTGCATCCAACAGTTCGGTCAGTTTTTCTTCGGATTCTGTTTTTGGTCCGATAGTACAAACAATTTTGGTTTTTTTCATGACAACTTATCTACAGGTTTTAATGGATAAAATAGTGAACCACCAACTTTATGGTTTGCGCAGATACCATAGGGTGCTGGATGTTGCGCAACATCATTAAGGACAGGTGACGGGGAAGACATGCAGTGTTTTTTTATGTGAAATCAGGCATATGTAATTATGTGAGCTTATGCATATTATCAATCTGTAATTTTTCAGCATTCAGCAAATTAATGTGCTGAAACCATTCAACTATAAATTGGGTCGTATTATAGGGATTTATTTCTGTGAAATGAATCAAAAAATGATTATGTGAGTTAATTATAACTTTAGGACGACGAAATAACGCAAATAACAGTAGGGATTGTAATTTACTGCTCAATTTTCTTATGAATAATTGATTGGCTACTTCAGGAAAAAGAATGATTTCAGCGAGTTGGTGCGTCCGAGTGGACTCGAACCACCGACCCCCACCATGTCAAGGTGGTGCTCTAACCAACTGAGCTACGGACGCACTAAAGAGAGAGCGCTATCAACCAAACAATCTGGTGCGTCCGAGTGGACTCGAACCACCGACCCCCACCATGTCAAGGTGGTGCTCTAACCAACTGAGCTACGGACGCAATCTAAATTGCATTGGTGACAACGGGGACGAATATTAGCGGCGAGTTAGCCTTCTGGCAAGGGGAATAATACAAATTGTTGTTCAACTGTTCGTATTTGCAGCTGTTAAAGTGAATTTGCCGTTTATTCCACCAGTTAAATATTCATCCCCGGTTTTAGGGAAAGCAAATCAGTGGCTTGAGCGTCGCAGAACGACTTCATCTGATTGTTTTTGTGTCCACAAAATACGGCTAGATATCATCACTGCTGATGCGGTCAGGCCAATAATAAAGCCAATCCAGAACCCTTGTGGCCCCATAGCGGGTACAACATAATCGGTTAATCCCAGAATGTAACCACTTGGCAACCCCAGAATCCAGTAGGCGATGAAAGTGATATAGAAGATGGCGCGCGTATCTTTATAGCCACGTAAAACACCGGAACCTACCACCTGTATGGCATCAGAGAGTTGGTAAAAAGCGGCAAACAGCATCAGATTTGACGCCATGATGATAACTTCAGGGTTGTCGTTATACATCAAGGCAATCGGTTCTCGCAGAATGACAGTAAAGGCCGCAGTGAAGGAGGCAAACATCAAACCAACGGCAAGACCGGTATAAGCTGATATCCGGGCATTTTCGGTAGATTTTTTCCCCAGGTTGTAGCCAATGCGGATAGTGGTTGCCGCAGCTAAAGATATTGGGAACATAAACATCAATGAACTGAAATTCAGTGCAATCTGGTGCCCGGCAACTGCGGTAATGCCTAAAGGTGTGACCAATAATGCCACTATCGCAAACAGCGTAATTTCAAAAAATACTGCCATAGCGATAGGCAAGCCAAGGGCTGAGATGCGTTTTAAGGTATGCCATTCTGGTGCCGCAAAACGATGTTTAGGACGGATATCCTTTTGTGATGATGAATGTTTCACATACCAGCGCATCGACAGGAACATGGCCCAGTAAACACTGGCAGTGGCGACACCACAGCCAACACCACCCATCGCGGGAGCACCAAATTTACCGTAAATGAGTACGTAGTTAATTGGAATGTTAAGTAATAATCCTGAAAAACCAATGATCATGCTTGGTTTGGTTTTCGATAAACCTTCGCATTGATTACGAAGTACCTGATAAAACAGGTAGCCCGGCGCACCCCACATTATTGCGTGGGTAAATCCAACCGCTTTTTCTGCCAAAAGCGGGTCTATATTGTGTTGCCTGTCAATAAGAAATTTGCTGTTGTATAGAATAACAATAATTATAATTGAGAGGAAAGTCGCTAACCAAAATCCTTGCTGAGTTTGATTGGCAATCAGGTTTCTGCGACCAGAACCATTCATTTGCGCAATGATTGGTGTTAAAGCTAATAGCAAGCCGTAACCAAATAAAATCACTGGCAACCAGATAGAGGTACCAACAGCAACCGCGGACATTTCTGTTGCACTGACGCTACCCGCCATAACTGTATCCACAACCCCCATTGCAGTTTGTGAGAATTGGGCAATGATGACGGGGATCCCCAGAGCGAGCAGACTACGCGCTTCTTTTAAATACTTCTGCACGTATTACACCTTTTTGAAAGTAAAAAATATTAAGAGAAATTCCTGCATATAAGAAACGATTTTTGAAAAATCAACCGTTTACTAACTGAGGTATTGTATCTGTTTAATACTATATTAGCCAACAATAATGCTGAGTTTATATTCAAGTGCTCAGGTAGTATTTATAAGTGGCAACTTGAGATAGACTAACTAATAATTTTACATGGTCATTAAGAGGTTCTCCTATGTTCACTGGTATCGTGCAGGGAAAAGCACCATTAGTTGCTATTGATGAAAAAAGCAACTTTCGGACTCATGTCGTTAAATTCCCGGTTGAATTATTGCGAGGCATTGAAACAGGAGCATCGGTTGCTAATAACGGTTGTTGTCTGACAGTAACCAAAATAGAAGGCGATGAGATCAGTTTCGATTTAATGAAAGAAACTTTACGCCTGACCAATCTTGGTGATTTACAGGTAGGGGATTATGTAAATCTGGAGCGGGCCGCTAAATTTGGTGATGAAATTGGTGGGCATTTGATGTCCGGCCATATTATTACTGTTGCGGAGATAGCTAAAATTTTCACTTCAGAAAATAATCATCAAATATGGTTCCGGATCCACAATAAGCAATTGATGAAATATATCCTGCATAAAGGATTTATCGGAATTGATGGAATTAGCCTGACGATTGGTGATGTCGTGAATAATCGTTTTTGTGTCCACCTTATTCCTGAAACGCTGGAGCGTACAACATTGGGCAAAAAACGTCTTGGTCATAAAGTGAATATTGAGATTGATTCACAGACTCAGGCGCTTGTCGATACAGTGGAGCGTGTTCTTGCTCAGAAAGAGCGGGAACAGGTTATCTTTCAGCCTCCAGCCACTGTTATCGGCGAATAATCAATAAATAAGACGCGACAGGAGGACTTTCTTGTCGCTTCCGAACAAAATTAAACCTGTATACCTACAAGATTCGTTGAGCCTGTCAATGATCATTTTGTGATTTACCTCTCAATATTTTGTGTATTATGTTACTTGATATGGTTTATGTTGTTACTGTTGTGTTAATGCGCTTTCTCGTAAAGTGCAGGTTAACCTTACAACTATATTTTTGAGACTACCTTATGGAAAACGCGATTGAGTTAGATGAATGGCTTGAAGAACCTACACATGATGATGCTGTTGAAATGATGAATGCACAAGCTGTTGTACCTTTCGGTACAGCACTTTGGCCTTCTTGATGGTTCCTTATAATAGAACCTTTAGCGGTTCTTTATAATTGAAGTAAGGGGGCTTCCCCTTACTTAAAAATAAATAGGATTGCTCTCATGGATAAAAGTTTTGAAAATATGTATCGTTGTTTATCATATCACCCTGCAATTTCGGATAAAGTGAGACATGGTGAATGTATAAAGATATTTATTGGATCGGATACTGAACACAGCGATATTGCCCAAAAGATGCATGGGTACAAAAAGAATTTTAATGTAAAATCTGATTTCGCTTTTTTAGAAGAAACATCAGCAGACGATATAAAACAAAAAATATCCGATTGCGATTTATTTATCTTTCTTTACGCATCATCAACATTAAAGAACGCATCTCCACAAGGGCCAGAATATTTAACCAAAATAAGAAAATTTATTACTGAATCGTGGAAGAAATCAGTACTGTTTAAAGATTATGGCCTTCATTTTATTGAGGCATTCAGCGAACCACAAACATTAATAATAGAAAGAAACAAAAAACTGATTGAACTGTCAAGTCGATCACAGAAGATTCAATATACAGATAATCAAGGAAACTCAATTGTAGGTTATTTGGATAAAGACCATCAGTGGACATCCATTGATGGTAATGGAAATCTTGATGTTATTCCTGGGGAAATTGCGAGTCATATAAAGAACCTTAACGGTAGTGTTAGTTTTAGTGGCACCTTTTTGAGTACTGCACCATTTGCCATAAAATATGGAGTTGTCAATGATATGATGATGATAAATATAAAAGAGGGTGAAATCATTGGGTTTGATTGTGATAATGTGGAATTTAATAGAGATTTTAATTTATATCTAAACCATAATCACGGAAATCGAATTGTTGAAGAATTTGGTATTGGCACCAATACGGGAGTGAAAGCGCTTTACGGCAGAAATGCGGGTTTTGAAGAACGTCATCCTGGTTTACATCTTGGCTTGGGAGGCGGTGTAAAGGGAAGCCATCATTTAGATTTGATATTTTCTGGTGGAAAAATAGCATTTGATCAAACGACCTTTTTTGATAATGGCTATATTGGTTATTTTCGTTAGTGAAAAATACATCTATAAGCCACAGTGGGTTCCCACTGTAGCTTTTAGTTAATTACCGGGCTACCCGTAACCCGCCTTCAATACCTTTTGGGCTGAACATGATTTGCCATAATTGAATATCGCGTGCACGAAATGCACCTGCACTGGCATTCAGATAATAGCTAAACATGCGTTTAAATGTTGGACTATAGTTATCTTGTATCTCCGGCCAACGGGCAAAAAATCTTTCATGCCAGGCTATCAGTGTGCGATCATAATCTGCACCAAAATTATGCCAATCTTCCATAACAAAACAGTTTTTGCTGGTATGTGCTATTTGCTCTATAGAAGGTATGCAGCCATTAGGAAAAATATATTTGCTGATCCACGGGTCAGCGCTGATTTTACTTTTGTTGGAGCCGATGGTGTGTAGCAGGAATAAACCATCAGGTTTCAGGTTTCTTTGAACAACGTCGAAGTAGGTTGAATAATTCTTAGGCCCGACGTGTTCAAACATACCAACAGAAACAATTCTGTCAAATTGCTTATGTAAATCCCGATAGTCTTTCAGAATAATGTTTACGTCCAGATTTGCACATTGTTTCTGTGCATATTTCTGTTGCTCAGCCGAAACGGTTACACCAGTTACGGAAACACCATAGTTTTTTGCAGCATAAATCGATAGCCCACCCCAACCACACCCAATATCCAGCAAAGTCATACCTGGAGAGAGCTCTAATTTCTCGCAGATGAGCTTCAATTTATCAAGTTGAGCCTGTTCTAATGTTTCGGCTTGTTTCCAATATCCGCAGGAATATTGCATATAAGGGTCTAGCATACGGGTAAAAAGATCATTGCCTAAATCATAATGTTGATGACCGACAATCCATGACCGTTTTGGAGTTTGTAAATTACGTAAACGAATTATTGCGATTTTCAGTGTATTTTTGAAATTACTGGGCATTTTATTTTCTAATCCAGCACGTAAAACGCGATAAAAGAAAATATCTAACCGTTCACAATCCCACCAGCCAGCCATATAACTTTCACCTAATCCCATTGAGCCCTGTTGTAACACTCTTTTATAGAAATCAGGATTTTTTACTTGGATGTCATAGGGATTGTGACCATTAATCTGAATCCCTGCTTCTTGTAGCATTTCATTGGCAATTCGCTGCCAAGAATTAGTGACGGATTTTTGGTTTTCAATGTGCGATAAACTCATATACTCTCCAAGGTTAGGGTGATGGAATATTGAGGGGCTCGTTTTAGCTAACAAAGCAGAATGCGAGGGAGCAAAATGCGAAAAATAGCAAAGAATTAAAGCGAGAAACCCTAAAAATTACTAATCCATAAACTTAATCGGGGACATCATTGCTCCTGAAAACCTCAAATTCAGGTTATTTAGAATAAGGAACTTATATGAGTATAAAAGCGGAAAATTGTTTCATCAATTAATAAATAAAGACTGTAATTAATTGATAACCAACAGTCTTTATTGGTGTAACCATTTGATTAATATCAATAATGTTTTTCAACGGCTTGAATGCAGCGATCAGCTTTTTTTTTCCACTGTATAAAATACCCTAATACCATCAGAATAACGGTAGAAGCCATGACGGTGGTTGTTGATATAAGTGGATTGTTGACAAATGCTGAAACAATCAGGCTGGCAATAAAACAGAGCCCTAATTGGAGCGTGTTTTGCAATGCGGCTGCTTTTCCACTGTCTTGTGGGTAAGCGGATAAAGCATTAGCGACTGCAATTGGATATGAAGCACCATTCATAGCGGCCATAAAGCAGAAAGGGACCAGAATCGTCAACATGGTTGGTTCGCTGAATTTTGCGATTAAATACAGCACAATCATGCTGACAGCATAGCCAACCAACAGATAAGGGAAAACAATTTCACTTTTTATTTTGGTCAAGATACTGCGGCATCCATAACCACCGGCCATAAAGGCTAATGTTTGTGGCACATAACTCAGACCGATGTCCTTTGGGCTATAGCCCATATTACCGAGAATAAAAGGTGAGCCTGTTAGCCAGGCAAAAAAACCAGCGCTGCATGATGCAAATATCAGGACGTTGCCACTGAATACCGGTGATTTTAATAACGTAAAGAAAGATACATCGCTTTTCTGCGTTTCAGTCTCACGCTTTTTTTTGCGGTTTTCTTGCAGGAATAAAGTAGGCAACAGCAGTAATAATGTAATTGCCAGTAATACCAAAAAAATGATGCGCCAACCGCCATGTTGTAACAGCCAGGCGCCCATCAAAGGCGCCAGGGCAGGGGAAAGTGCGACCAGGGGCATGATCGTGGCAAAAACGCGTTTAGTATGGTTGGCGTCATAACGATCAATAACTAATGCTTGCCATGAAACAGCGGCTGAACAAACACCGATGGCTTGGATAAAACGCAAAACTAAAAGTTGCGTGGCGTCTGTTATCCAAAGCATACCCAGACAGCCAACGGAAAACGTTGATAACCCGATGATGATAATAGGCTTTCTTCCAAAGCGATCGGAAAGAGGCCCCCACAAAAGTTGAGCAAAGGCAAAACCTGCAAGAAAGACGCTCAGGCTGGCGCTGATTGCTCTCGTCGATGTGCCCAATTCTTGTTGCATAGAGCCGAATGCCGGTAGATACATATCAATAGCTAGGTAACCCAGCATACTCAAGCCTGCAAGGTAGAACATGAACTGACTTGAGTTTTTCATTTGATTACTCTCTTTGGATATCATGATTGAAATAACTTGCTGTGATAGGTAGATAAGAATATTTGCACATATTCTATATGCCGTGATTTTTACTTGTGAAACGGTAATATTTGGATAATGCTATGAAAAAAATTGAAAGGTAAAATTATGTGGTCAGAATATTCACTTGAAGTTGTGGATGCTGTTGCCAGAACGGGAAGTTTTAGCGCTGCTGCAACGGAATTGCACCGTGTCCCTTCTGCAATCAGTTATACCGTAAGGCAACTGGAAGAGTGGCTTGCGGTCCCATTGTTTGAACGTCGTCATCGGGATGTGGAATTAACTGAATCAGGCGCTATTTTTATCAAAGAAGCTCGCGCTGTTATCAAAAAAATGATTGACACTCGTCATCAGTGCCAACAGGTTGCAAATGGCTGGAGAGGACAGCTTAGTATTGCTATTGACCGGGTTGTTAAACCAGAACGCAGTCGTCGGCTTATTCTTGATTTTTATCACCATTTTCCTGATATAGAGCTGTTTATTCATCAGGAAGTATTCAATGGTGTATGGGACGCGCTGGTGGATGGCCGGGTTGATGTTGCAATTGGCGCCACCCGAGTAGCGCCGGTAGGGGAAAGGTACAGTTTCCGGGATATGGGATTTATGCCCTGGCTGTGTATCGTCAGTACGGGCCATGCTTTGGCTCAGTTGAACGGTCCATTGTCTGATGATCAAATGCGGCCTTATCCTAGCTTGTGTCTTGAGGATACATCCCGCAATTTACCGAAGCGAGACACCTGGACTCTGGATAATCAGCGCAGGCTAGTGGTACCTGATTGGGAATCTGGTCTGGCTTGTCTGAATGAGGGTTTGTGTGTGGGGATGGTACCCAAGCATAGGGCAATGCCGCTGATCCGACAGAAAAAACTGGAAGCATTAGAATTAGAGCAGCCTTTGCCAGATAGCCCGTGTTGTTTGACATGGGTGCAAAACAGCCATTCTCCGGCATTAAGTTGGCTTCTTGGCTATCTCGGCGATAGTGAAACTCTTAATGCTGAATGGCTTCAGGATGAATAGGGAGGATTAACGGCGATAGTCGATAAATGGGCCATCTGTGACAGAGCGCCGTTCAACCAAACGTGGATGTACTTCAATAGTTTGTGCATCTTCACGTTTACTGACTATTCTGTCCAGTAACATAGAAAATGCCATTTGTCCCAGACGTTCTTTTGGCTGATGGATAGTCGTCAATGCCGGAGATAAATAGCGGGCGTTGCGTATATTGTCGTAACCGATCACAGAAATATCCTGTGGGACGCGTAATCCTAGTTCATCAGCAGCACAAATAGCCCCCATTGCCATAACATCGCCACCACAGAAAACTGCGGTCGGACGCTGTTTTTGATTCAGAATTTGATGCATGGCTTTGTAGCCCGATTCAGGTTCAAAATCCCCTTGAACAATCCACTCTTCTCTGATTGGAATACTGGCTTCTTTTAAGGCTTTCAAGAATCCCTGATGGCGGCCGCCACCGGTATTTCGTGCCAGAGGGCCGGGGATCGCACCAATATCACGATGACCACGTTCAATAAGATAGCGGCCAGCCAGATAACCGCCGTGGAATGCGTTATCAATAATCGTATCAGTGAAATCACTTCTGGCTTGCCCCCAATCCATGACGACCATTGGGATATTGCGATAATCTTCTAACATTCCCAGCAATTGTTCCGGGTACTCTGAACACATCACCAGCAAGCCATCCACCCGTTTTTGTGCCAGCATGGCCAGATAGGCTTTCTGTTTATCAATGTTATTGTGTGAGTTACACAAAATCAGCGTATAGCCTTTGCTATAACAACTGTTCTCAACGGCTTCAATGATTTCAGCAAAATAGGGAGCTTCGCTGGACGTTGCCAGTAATCCGATCGATTTTGTATGGTTAACTTTCAGACTGCGGGCAACAGCACTGGGTGAATAACTCAGTTCTTTGATAGCAGCCCAAACGGCGGCCTTGGTATCTTCGGCGACGAAACGGGTTTTATTAATAACATGGGATACAGTAGTGGTTGAAACGCCAGCGTGCTTAGCCACATCTTTGATCGTTGCCATGAGATGAAATACTCCTGACCTTTTGGTCTAAATTTAAAACTCTTTGTTAATTATTTACCAGCATCTTTATACATTAGGGTGTCTGCTGGCAATAATTTAGCGATAAATCCTGAATTTTGTCTGATCTGGCTCAAAAGTGAAAGCAATAATCAATGTTATAAAATACAGGGTAATCGCTATTTTATTTTTTTTCCTTAAATGTAAGGATAATTAACCATATTAAATGAATGGTATTTGTGGTTATAGACGTCTATTCTGAGGGGGCATCGATGAATACCGATTTGAAGCTTGGCTTATTTACTGCGGTGAGCACGTTGGCGATGATTGCCATTTTTGCTGCTGTTTGCTTGATCTTTGCCTGATAAAGGCCATACGCGCCAGGATAAGAAAATATCAGGATGCATATTGGTGAGAGAAAATGGTATTCTCCGCCAATATTGTGACGATGTTGGTTATCAACATACTGTTGGTTTAAAGGAAATAAAAATGACGACTATTGAGAAGATTGAGCGCCAAATTAAAGAGAACCCGATTCTGCTGTATATGAAAGGCTCTCCTAAATTACCAAATTGTGGATTTTCTGCCCAGGCTGTTCAGGCTTTATCTGCATGTGGTGAACGTTTTGCTTATGTAGATATTTTGCAAAATCCAGATATTCGTGCAGAATTGCCTAAATATGCTAACTGGCCAACTTTTCCTCAGCTTTGGGTCGAGGGTGAGTTGATAGGTGGATCCGATATTATTATTGAAATGTATCAACGTGGTGAGCTACAAACATTAATTAAAGAAACTGCTGATAAATATCGCTCTCAGGATGAAAACGCGACAGAATAATTTTTAAATTAGCGACAGGCTATTATGTTATCTCCCCATATGTTGATATATGGGGGTTTTTGTTATTGCTTAAATTTAAATTTGATTATATTAATCTTATAGTTAGCTATAAGTCTCTCCGGTTTTTTCTTCTTCTGTTGTCGCTAAGGGCCAGCCGCCGAGTTGTTTCCAGCGGTTAACCATTTTACAGAATAATTCAGCGGTACGCTCAGTATCATATAAGGCGCTGTGAGCTTGATTATTGTCGAATGGGATCCCGGCAGTGGCGCAGGCTTTTGCTAAAATCGTTTGTCCTAATACCAGGCCACCTAAAGCAGCCGTATCAAAAGTCGCAAATGGATGAAATGGATTCCGTTTCAGTCTGGCGCGTTCTGCGGCAGCCATAACAAAACTATGATCAAAGTTAGCATTGTGCGCAACGATAATGGCCCGACTACAATGACTATTTTTTATCCCTTTACGAACCATTTTGAAAATAGTGTGCAGAGCTTCATATTCGCTTACTGCTCCACGTAGCGGGTTTGATGGATCGATGCCGGTAAACTCCAGGGCTGCTGGTTCAAGATTTGCGCCCTCAAATGGTTCAATATGGAAATGAAGTGATTCGCTTGGCGTCAGCCAACCTTGATCATCCATCTCCAGTGTGATGGCGGCAATTTCAAGTAACGCGTCTGTTTTGGCATTAAAGCCGCCAGTTTCAACATCAATAACGACAGGGTAATAACCTCGAAAACGCCCACTAAGGACGTTTGGCTCTTTTTTGTCAGACATCAGATTGAGTTACCCAGGGCGTTGCTGGCATTTTTGTTTTCAATAAGCTCAATTTTGTAACCATCTGGATCTTCAACGAAAGCAATAACGGTTGTTCCACCTTTTACCGGGCCGGCTTCACGGGTAATGTTACCACCTGCTTTGCGAATAGATTCGCAAGTGGCTGCGACATTATCGACGCCCAATGCAATATGACCAAAGGCATCTCCCATTGCATAATGGTCAACTCCCCAGTTATAAGTTAACTCGATCACCGCCCCTTCGCTTTCATCTGTGTAACCAACGAAAGCGAGTGAGTACTTATATTCTGTATTCTCACTGACGCGCAGCAGGCGCATTCCTAATACTTCAGTATAAAAATCAATGGAGCGTTGCAGATCACCAACGCGGATCATGGTGTGGAGTAAGCGCATAATTACCTCTCATTTAATGGTTTTACCAGTATTTTTGTGCGACAGGTCGCACAAAAACCACTAACTATAACGTGTCTTACGGTTACAGTTCAATTTATCCATAATTATAATTTATTCTCATCTGGGTTTATAATTAAATATAGTATATGAATTATATAGGAAACGGGATGTGATGGTCGAGCAACTAGAGTTCTTTGCTATTCCCACTCCTTGTCGAGGAATTTGTCAGGCTAATGAGCGGGGTTTCTGTTTGGGATGTTATCGTAGCCGGGAAGAAAGATTTAATTGGATGAAAATGTCGGATGGGCAAAAGCGTGAAGTATTGAGATTGTGCCGGCAAAGATATTTACGTGCAGTGAGAGCACAAAATCAGACAGATGAAGAACTGCCTGAGCAGCCATCACTATTTTAATTAGAAAATTTTGAGGTTATTAGAATTAATAATTCAATGATTTACTTATATAGGGTTATATTTTTGGCGAAGTTATAAATGTTCTACTATAATTTAGGATGTTTTGTTTGTTATTTTTTTATTTATTGCTTAACGGGGAGGTTAACGGTTTTTATTTTGATTTTTTTATAACATTATGTTTTTAATGAAATTTATAGTTTGATTGTGTGACAAATGTAAAATAAAAACAACATTAATGTAAAAATAGATAGCTTAGCATTTAGATGACAGCTATCCTTATAGTACTTGGAATAAAGTATTGAATGATATTTATTGGTTTCTATTTGTTTGTATTCATAGTTCTGATAGTTTTTGTGTTAAAAATATTGTATGTTAATTGTTTTGTTCTGAATTGAATTTAAGTTTAGTTGTTCTCGGTTATAGTTACCTGAATTAGTTAGTTACTAAGAGTTTACTGTGATTACACAGAAGTTATATATACTTTTTTAAGGCTAATTAGCCTGATTTAGAAAAATTTGGCTGTTATGTTTAATAGGCTAGTTATTTAAGGAGGGACAATTGGAATCTACATTGGGATCAGATCTGGCACGGTTAGTCCGTATTTGGCGTGCTTTAATTGACTATCGTTTAAAGCCGTTGGAATTAACTCAGACTCATTGGGTAACGTTATATAATATTAGCCGGTTACCCCAGGAGCAATCTCAGATACAGTTGGCGAAAGCTATCGGTATCGAACAACCATCTTTAGTCAGGACATTAGATCAGCTTGAGGAAAAAAGACTTATCACCCGGCATACTTGTGCCAATGATCGTCGTGCAAAAAGAATCAAGTTGACCGAAGATTCTGCATCGGTTATTAGGGAGTTAGATGGTGTTATTGAATCGACAAGAAATGAGATTCTGGATGGTATTTCACGCGAGGAACTTGCTTTTCTTTCCACTTTAGTGCAGAAACTGGAGCAAAATATTATCCAATTACAGAGTAGATAGTAATTACGATATCCATGGAATGCTAACTAGATGAAAGAAGACCGCGACTTACAAAAGATGAAGTCACGGTTTTCTTATCTATATTATTTTATTGTCGAGGTGAAACCGTCAGGTTATTGCCCTGGCCTGCGATTCTGACACGTTGGCCTTTACTGAAGACTGTTTTGCCTTGTTTTTGAACAACAATGATGCTTTCACCACTGTCACGACGAATTTCCAATTCTACACCTTTAGTTGTGTTGAGCGCCCCCTGAATGTTTTGGCCTGCAACACCACCGGCAACTGCACCCGCGGCAGTCGCCAATGTGTTGCCGCTGCCGCCGCCAATAGTATTACCAACCAGTCCACCCAGAACTGCGCCGCCGATAGCGCCTAATACATTCTCATTGCTGCCTGCTTGAATATTGACAGGACGAACGGAAACAATCGTACCGTAAGAGACTGTCTGGACTTGTTTAGCTTGTCCGGCAGTATAGGTATCGCCAGAAAGGGAATCGGTGTTGACACAGCCTGATAGTGATGCGACGGCAACCGCGCTAACTAAAAAATGCTTAAACATAATAACTCCTGATTTTGATGCCTGACTGCGGAAATCTGATAGCTTATGGACAACCAGGCTATAACCGGCATTGGCAACAAGTAATAAAAAATTTATTCGAATAGAATAATCGGTACATTAGCAATCTAGTGCTAAACATATATTAAACGTCAATAGAGATTTTTAAAAGAAATAGCTATTAATGAAAAATTCCGCATTTTTGTGAAGTTGTTTCCAAAACTTAGGTTTTATTCCTTTGTTTTCCTATTAACCATATACAGCTAAAACCACCGCGCCTTATAGTTATTGGCGTGGTTTCTGATTTTATCAAGGTAGATTCTAAGCAGGAAGGCAAATTAATGGTTATGAAGTCAGGTCGTTATATTGGTGTGATGTCGGGTACAAGTCTCGATGGGGTTGATGTGGTGCTTGCAGCGATCAGCGATAAAGTTGTTGCTCAACAAGCCAGTTATTCACATCCGTTTCCATATGAACTGAAGCAAAAAATTCTCGCAGTTTGTCAGGGGCAACAAACGACATTATCGGCGATAGGCCGGTTAGATTATGAGCTGGGTTCTTTATTCGCTGAAGCTGTGCAAGGTTTACTCGCTAAAACTGGGTTAACGACAAGCGATATCATTGCTGTGGGATGCCATGGGCAGACCGTTTGGCATGAGCCGGACAGTCACACGCCTTTCACTATGCAGCTTGGCGATAATAATCGTATCGCGGCTTTAACCGGGATGACCACAGTCGGTGATTTTCGCCGGCGGGATATGGCATATGGTGGGCAGGGCGCGCCATTAGTTCCGGCTTTTCATTTCGCTGTGTTAGGTCACTCAACAGAACGCAGGATAATTCTCAATATTGGTGGTATTGCCAACATAACGACGCTGTTACCTGGATCGTTAGTCAAAGGATATGACACCGGTCCGGGTAATATGCTGATGGATAGCTGGGTATGGCGCCATCAGAAAAAACCTTATGATAAAGATGGTCAATGGGCACGGGAAGGTGTCGTCAATAACAGCTTACTCAGACAAATGCTTTCTGATCACTATTTTTCACGGCCAGCCCCTAAAAGCACTGGCCGGGAGTATTTCAATATGAGCTGGCTGGAGGCGCAATTAGTTAACTTTCCTGATGTATCATTTGTTGATGTTCAGGCAACACTGGCCGAACTGACAGCGGTGTCTGTGTCACAGCAAATTATGTTGAGTGGTGGATGTGAACGTCTGCTGGTTTGTGGCGGCGGCGCGCGTAATCCACAAATAATGAGTCGACTTTCGGCATTATTGCCGGGGACGGAAGTGTGTCCGACAGATAAATATGGTCTTAGTGGTGATGATATGGAAGCACTGGCATTTGCCTGGTTAGCATTCCGTACAATGTCGGGAGTTTCAGGAAATTTACCCTCTGTGACTGGTGCCAGTACTGAAACTATTTTAGGTGCAATTTATCCTGTTGCTAATGAATAACAATGATAAGCTGTCTGGTATTTAATAAGTCATAAGTAGGGCTACATAATGTCAGAAAGTAATGAATTTGATGTTGCAGAATTGCGCCGTGAATATGTTCGTGGCGGGTTAAGACGTAAAGATTTGACCAAAGAACCTATCGAACTTTTTGAGCGTTGGCTCAAACAGGCATGTGAAGCCAAATTGTATGATCCAACAGCAATGTGTATCGCAACGGTTGATGAGCATGGCCAACCGTATCAACGTATTGTGTTATTGAAGTATTTTGATGCCAATAGCTTGGTTTTTTATACAAATTTAGGCAGCCGAAAAGCAACACATTTGGCGCAGAATAACAAAATCAGCCTTCATTTCCCTTGGCATCCACTGGAAAGGCAGGTTTCTTTTCTGGGTAAAGCTGAACGTCTTTCTCCTGTTGAAGTGGTGAAATATTTCCATAGTCGCCCCAAAGATAGCCAGATTGCTGCATGGGTGTCGCAACAATCATCTCGTATTTCCACACGCGGTATTTTGGAGGGGAAATTCCTTGAGCTGAAACAAAAATTCCTCAATGGTGAGGTTCCTTTACCCAGCTTCTGGGGTGGATTTAGAGTGACCTTTGATTCTGTCGAATTTTGGCAAGGTGGCGCAAACCGGCTCCATGACCGGTTTATTTATCAACGGGAAGGTGATAGTTGGCATGTTGACAGGCTTGCACCATAAATCGTGGATTACCATTTTTAATACTGGCACTTATAGTATTGGCGCTTTATGCTATGCCGCACTCTTTTTGAATCGCGATTTATACAACAGACAAAATAAACAAATTGATGGAGTCATTAATGTCTAGCAATAACCTGATAAAACAACTGCAAGAGCGGGGCCTCATTGCCCAGGTTACGGATGAAAATGCGTTAGTAGAGAGACTGGCGCAAGGTCCTGTTTCCCTCTATTGTGGTTTCGATCCGACCGCTGACAGCTTGCATTTGGGGCATCTGGTTCCCTTGCTGTGTTTAAAACGATTCCAACTGGCCGGGCATAAACCTGTGGCGTTGGTCGGTGGGGCTACGGGTTTGATTGGCGATCCCAGTTTCAAAGCCACTGAACGTAAATTGAATACTGAAGATACCGTTAAAGAGTGGGTAGAAAAAATCCGCCGGCAGGTTTCGCCTTTCCTGGATTTTGATTGTGGTGAGAACAGCGCTAAAACAGCCAATAATTATGATTGGTTTGGCAACATGGATGTTTTAACTTTCCTGCGTGATATCGGCAAACATTTCTCGGTTAATCAGATGATTAACAAAGAAGCGGTTAAACAGCGTTTGAACCGTGATGATGTGGGTATTTCTTTCACTGAGTTTTCTTATAACTTGCTGCAATCGTATGACTTTGCCCGCCTGAATGAAGTGCATGGCGTTGAGTTGCAGATTGGTGGTTCTGACCAGTGGGGGAATATTACTTCTGGTATTGATTTAACCCGTCGTATCAACCAGAAGCAAGTATTTGGTATGACGGTTCCTCTGATTACTAAATCTGATGGCACTAAATTTGGTAAGACAGAAGGTGGGGCTATTTGGTTGGATCCGAAGAAAACCAGCCCATACAAATTCTATCAATTCTGGATTAATACTGCGGATGCCGATGTCTATCGCTTCCTGAAATTCTTTACCTTTATGAGTCTTGAAGATATTGATGCTTTGGAAGAAGAAGACAGAAATAGCGGCAAAGCGCCTCGTGCCCAGTACGTGTTGGCAGAACAGGTCACCGGCATGGTGCATGGTGCAGAAGGGTTGGCAGCCGCTAAACGTATTACAGAAAGTTTGTTTTCCGGTGCGGTCGCTGATTTGACCGAAGAGGATTTCGCTCAATTGGCACAGGATGGTATGCCAGTAATCGAGCTGGAAAAAGGCGCAGATTTGCAACAGGCCTTGGTTAATGCTGGGTTAGTCCCTTCCCGTGGACAAGCACGGACTATGATTAGTTCCAATGCTGTTGCGGTTAATGGTGAAAAGCAGCCTGAACCTGAATATGTGTTTACTGACAGTAATCGTCTGTTTGATCGTTACACATTGTTGCGGCGTGGCAAAAAACACGATTGCTTGATCTGCTGGAAATAACCAATATTGCGTATAACCCAATAGATTTCAAGTTGCAGCGCGGCAGCAAGTGAACGCATCCCCAGGAGCATAGATAACGATGTGACTGGGGATAAGCGAAAGCAGCCAACAAAGCAGTAACTTGAAAGATGAAGGGTATAAATGGGCAACGGTAATGTTGCCCATTTTCTTACCCTAACTTTATCTTACAAACAGAAGCCAGAATAAAAATATAGGCCACGATTGTGAAAAATGTCCTTTCGATTCAATCTCATGTTGTCTTTGGGCACGCTGGTAACAGTGCTGCGGAATTCCCTATGCGCCGGATGGGGGTAAATGTCTGGCCATTGAACACAGTCCAGTTTTCAAATCACACCCAATATGCTCAATGGAAAGGGTGTGTTATGCCGGCTGACCATCTCACCGAAATCGTTCAGGGCATTGAAGAAATTGAACAACTTAAATCTTGTAGTGCAGTTCTGAGTGGATATATCGGTTCACCAGAGCAGGGTAATCATATTATCGATATTGTGAAACGGGTAAAGGCGGCGAATCCTGATGCCTGGTATTTCTGTGATCCTGTTATGGGACATCCAGAAAAAGGTTGTATTGTTGCGCCGGGGGTTGCTGAATTTTTGTGTGAAAAGGCGCTCCCTGTGAGTGATATCATTGCACCAAATTTGCTGGAGCTTGAAACGCTCAGTATGCATAAAGTGACCAATGTCGAACAGGCGGTTATGGCTGCTCGATCTCTGTGCGAAAGAGGGCCGGATATTGTACTGGTTAAACACCTTAGTCGTGCCGGTTACCGGGCTGATCGTTTTGAAATGCTATTAGTGACTCAAGAGCATAGTTGGCATGTTAGTCGGCTTTTAGTGGATTTTGGCGAACGTCAGCCGGTTGGTGTTGGTGATTTAACCAGTGGTTTGCTATTAGTTAATCTATTAAAAGGAGAGTCTTTACGAACTGCTCTTGAGTATGTCGCTGCTGCGGTTTATGAAGTTATGATAACAACCAAAGATATGAACGAATATGAGTTACAGATTGTCGCTGCTCAAGACAGAATGGTGATACCTGACCATGAATTCCGTGCGACGCAATTAGATTAATACGCAATTAGATCAACAACGTATTTAACCGTTCCACTGATGCTGTGTGGAACGGTGTGTTTATCTGTAGATCAAATTAACCCTTCAGCCTTCAATGCATCACGAACATTTGGACGTTCTGCAATTTTTTCCTGATAGGCTTTAAGGTGTATCAGGTTGGATAAATCTAACTGAACCAAAGGTGCCCAGTTGCTGACTGTAAATAAATAGGCGTCAGCAACAGTAAAGTTATCTCCGGCAATGTAGGGCTGTTTTGCCAACACTTCATCTATATAATTGAATTTTTTAAGTAGATAATTAATAGCAACAGGACGATACTTGTCTGGTGTCCCTGGTAAAAACAGTGGCGAATACCCTTTATGAATTTCACTGGAAATATAACTAAGACATTCAAGCTGGTGATATCGCTCCATCGTCCCGGCGGGTGCAATTAATTTTTTCTCCGGTTTCTGATCTGCAATATATTGAACAATAACAGATCCTTCTGTAAGGATCTCATTGTTATCTAACAGGAGAGTTGGCACCTGGCCTTTTGGGTTAACGGCGAGAAAGTCGTCGCCATTCTCCGTTTTTTTCGTTTTCAGATCAACTTTAATAACGCTGAAATCAAGCCCGGCTTCACGGAGGATGATGTGAGGAGATAGGGAACACGTTCCAGGCTGGTAATAAAGTTTCATGTATCGCTCCTTAAAAATTTCCGGTAATGAATATTATGGGACAAAGGAACTCAGTAAGGCATTTTTCATGGCCTTGATATATATTACCACGACATATGGGAATATGTTATGTAAAATTGACAATTGAGCAGATATAAGGTGGTGTGATTATCGTGATGAGGATTTTCTTTATCTCTTTGCTTATGTGACTAATATTCTGTTTTTTTATAATGTTTTCTAATAGATTGGTAGCTAATATAGAAATTTAGGGTCAGCTATGGATACAATTACTTACCCAAAACTGACCTGCATTTTGTGTTATATAGCATATTTTCATCTAATTATGTTATACAAAATAAATAATGGAAATTGTTAATAATTTCATAAAATTATCTTGTATTGGTTATAAGATAATTAATATATTATTCTTATTAAATGACTTGTAATCATAAGAAAATAAATTGAATTTATTTGTCAGGTCGCTAAAACAAACCATACATTGTCTATAGTTTCTTGTAAAAATATCTTTTTTATTTTCTTTATTAAAATGTTCAATTAAATTATTGTAAGTGTTGTTAATTGTTTTTATTTGTCCATTAAGTCTATTCACCGAATTGCTGATAGTTTCCAGGCTAAATGAAACATCTGATATGTTTAAAATAATTTCCTCTATCGATAAATAAATTTTATATATTTGCTTTTTATTTTCTCCATCGGCAATGGTTTTTAATAATTTTTGGATTTTTATATGTGTTTTTCTGGCGAAATTTTTATTACACTCAAAATTAATTTTAGCCATTTCAAATGGTTGTGTTATTTTTAAAATAAAATCATTTACCTTACCAAAATCTGATTCAATTTCTTTCAATGTATGACTGATTCTGGCAATATAACCATGACCTAGATATCCACAGCCAAGTGATCCTAAATAATCTGTTACTTTTTTTATATTTTTAATAATTGAGTCAATATCTTGTTCATCGAATTTATATGCATATTCATAATTTTCCAATGCTGATGGCCAACCATATAATGATTTACTAAACTCATTCCAAAAATATTCAATTTCTTTTGATGGGTCATATTTTTTTAGACATTCTGGTAGTGTTATATTCGTAATGGATTTAAACATATTAGATATAATTAAAAAGTCATTTTTCATTTTATGCACCTTGCGAAAATAATAAACATTATGAAACTCTATAAAAGTATGAAATATAATATTTAAACTAAAAGGTTAAATTGATGATAAAAATAAAATATTGTACTGATAATCGATTTTATGAAAGTTAACTTGTTGATTATATTAAAGGACAGATTACTGATTAGTGCAAGGAAATAAGATGATATTTTTTATTTCATTAAAACAATTATAAGGTGATATCATTTAACTCCTTAATTACAAAGGCTTTAATCGATTTTCAAAAATGTTTTTTATATTTTAATTTAAAATTAATCTTTATCTATTAGTGATAATTTAATTAAGCAATTAATGTATTATTTTTATCAATAATAAAAGGCCCGAAAAACTCATTTTCCCGGCCTTTTACGCTAATCATCAAGGACGATTAACGGATTATCTCAATTCCAGCTCATTCATTGCTGCAATGCTAAAACCACCGTCAACATGCAGGATTTCACCGGTAATACCGCCGGACAGATCCGAACACAAAAATGCCGCAGCGTTACCGACATCTTCAGTTGTTACCGTACGACGAATTGGGTTAATGGATTCACAGTGAGCCAGCATCTTACGGAAATCTTTGATGCCGGAAGCGGCTAAAGTGCGGATAGGGCCGGCAGAGATACCGTTAACACGAATACCTTCCGCACCCATAGTATTAGCCATATAACGCACGTTGGCTTCCAGAGACGCTTTTGCCAAACCCATCACGTTATAGTTAGGGATTGCGCGCTCTGCACCCAAATAAGTGAGGGTCAGTAAAGCTGAATTTGGGTTCAGCATTTCACGGCAAGTTTTTGCCATAGCAACAAAGCTGTAAGAACTGATGTCGTGTGCGATTTTAAAGCCTTCGCGGGTAACGGCATTTACATAGTCGCCATCCAGCTGATCAGCAGGTGCAAAACCAATGGAGTGAACAAAGCCATCAAATTTTGTCCATGTTTTAGCCAATTCAGTGAACAGGGCTTCAATACTTGCATCTTCAGCCACGTCGCAAGGCAAAACGAGAGTAGAGCCTAGGGAAGCTGCAAATTCTTCAACACGAGGTTTCAACTTGTCATTCTGATAAGTGAAAGCCAGTTCGGCCCCCTGATCATGCATTGCTTTTGCAACACCATAAGCGATGGAGAGTTTACTGGCGACGCCAGTGATCAGAATGCGCTTGCCGGTCATAAAGCCCATAACAGTATCCTTGTGTGATAAAGCCAATAATGATATTAATGGATTAAAATTGCTAACAGAGACAATATCAATATGGCATTTTATTGTTAATAAACCCAGTGATTCTATCACGCTGGAGAGAAATGTGCTGTATTTTGCGTTCTGCTCCGAGCAGTGATTATAGTTTTATATGCGTCAGGGAATATCCTGTCGCCAAGCATCAGAAGTGAGCGGCTCACCGAAATGGCTGGCGATCAGGCGGCGGGTCATATCATGCAGCGGAGAAGCCAACACTTCAGCTGTATTTCCCCGTTCGACAACTTCGCCTTGATGCATGACCAGGACCTGATCGCTGATATGTTTCATCATGCCAAGATGCTGGGTGACATAGAGGTAAGAAATACCGTGTTTTTCCTGTAATTCCAACATCAGATTAATTATTTGAGAGCGCATAGACATATCAAGTGATGCTAATGCTTCATCGGCAATAATAATCTGAGGTTGTAATATTAATGCCCGCGCCAGCGCTACCCGCTGTTTTTGGCCTGAGGCTAACATATGAGGATAATAATTGGCATGGTCAGGCAGCAGGCCAACTTGTCGCAATGTTTGATTGATACGTTTTTCCCGCTCGGTTGTATTGAGGGCTGTATTGAGCAGAAGAGGAACATCAAGAATTTGCCCAATCCTCTGGCGGGGATTCAGTGAGGTGCTTGGATCCTGAAATATCATGCGAATGCGTTGACTGCGATAGCTATAGTCACCATAAGTGAGTTTATGCCCTTCAATCATGATTTCGCCGGAAGTGGGTTCCATGACACCTGAAAGCATTTTTGCCAGGGTTGATTTTCCAGAACCGTTTTCACCAATAACCGCCAGGGTCTGTTTTGCTTTTAAAGTGAAGCTGACAGGCTTTACCGCGTCAAGATGTTGACGATGAAAAAAACCGGTGCGATAACGGAAAGTTTTAGCTAAGTTCCTGACTTCCAGCAAAGTATTAACCAATTATTGTTCCTCCAGATTCAATGGAAAATGGCAGGCAAAAGCATGGTTTCTAATTACCCGCAACCGTGGTGTTTCAATACAGGTTTTTTGTGCGTAAGGGCAGCGTGGACCTAAACGGCAGCCGATGGGCAGATGTTCAAGGGATGGAATGGCGCCTGACAATGTATTTAACCTGCTTTTATGGGGCAGAGAGCTGCCGAAATCGGGAATAGCGCGGCTTAACGCTTGTGTATAGGGATGGTGTGGTGTTATCAGTAATTCATTGGGCGCGGCGCTTTCGACAGTTTGACCACAATACAGAACATTAATGCGATCCACCAGTTTGCTCATGATTTGCAAGTCATGGCTTATCAGTAAAATGGTGGTGTTATTGTTCTGATTCAATCGCGCTAACAGACGGAAAATTTGAGCTTGGGTGGTTGGTTCCATCGCATTAGTGGGTTCATCTGCAATCAGCAAGCGCGGTTGGTTAGCCAATGCGATAGCAATCATCACTTTCTGGCATTCCCCTTCAGTTAATTCGTAAGGGAAACTACTCATAATATCTTTATGATCTTTAATTCCCACACGGTGGAGTAATTCGATAGCCCGGCGTTTTCGCCATTTTAAGCGTTGCCACCAACGGCCTTTATAAGTCCAGCCGGGGATTGCCTGAATAAGTTGCTGACCAATATTTTCAGAAGGATCAAGACAAGATTGCGGTTCCTGAAAAATCATTGAGATATTGTGGCCGATCACTTTTCGGCGCTGCCGGGGAGTCAGGCGCAGCAGATCAATATTATCGAAGCGAAAACGGTCAGCAGTCACTTTGAGATTATCTTTAGTGACCCCGCTTATCGCTTTAGCAATCAGACTCTTACCAGATCCTGATTCACCAACCAGACCGCGTATTTCACCCTCTGTCAGTGAGATGCTGACGCGATCAACGGCTTTAACTGGCCCTTTGGCAGTCATAAATTCAATAGTGAGATTGCGAATATCAAGTAATGGCATTATTCCACCCCGGAATTAATTGCACGGTGTAATCCATTACCCAGCAAATTGATCAACAAGACGCTCATCATTATCGCCGCGCCGGGCAGCATAACGGTCCAGGGCGCAACATAGATTAGCTCCAGTGAATCGCCCAACATCGCTCCCCATTCAGGCGAGGGAAGCTGGGCGCCAAGATCAAGAAAACCAAGAGAAACGATATCAAGTATGGCAATAGAAAGGGCGCGGGTCAGCTCGCTGACTAATACAGCGGTAATGTTCGGTAATACGGCATACCATAGAATATGGTAATTGGAGGCGCCATCCAGACGCGCGGCAATGACGTACTCTTTATCCAATTCATCATGAACCGCACTGTAAACAGTGCGGACGATACGTGGCAATAGCGCCAGCCAAATAGCGATTATGGCATGGGACAAACTGGCGCCGACAAAAGCGACGACAATAATTGCCAGCAATAATGAAGGGATAGAAAGTAATGAATCAAGAATATGATTGAGCACGGCGGATTTCAGTCCCCGAGTCATACCGGCCAGACAGCCGATGATCAGACCGCATAAAGTTGCTGCCAACGTGACCAGCAGTGCTGAACCGAATGTGGATGCCGTACCTATCAATAATCGGCTGAGAATGTCGCGCCCAAGATCATCGGTACCCAAAAAAAAGGCGATATTACCGTGATGTGACCACGAAGGCGGCAGCAACTGATGTCCAAGAAATTGTTGATCAAGCTGATAGGGCGCCAGATGCCCGCCAAACAGACTTAGGGCAATCAGAATAAGTACCCCATAAAATCCCGTCATTGCCAGTATATCGGAAGAGAAAAAATGCCAGATGACCTTTATCGGTGACGGCATTTTCTTTTCACGATAAAAATTATCTAAGGGCATACCATTCCTTATGCTTCAGAGGGGTAGTCATTGCGCCAATGATATCAGACAGAACATTGACCAGAATAACCAGCGTGCCAATAACCATCACACTCGCAGAAATGGCGGAGTAATCTTGCTGGCGGATTGCACTGACTAACCAGTGACCAAGCCCCGGCCAGTTAAATACCAATTCCGTCATCATAGCCAGTGTCAGCATGGTGGAAAATTGTAATCCCAGTTTCGGAATGATGGGAGGCAGCGCATTATGCAGGACATGACGACGGATAATTGTCAGCCTTGATAAACCCCGGGTTGAGGCGGCTTTAATGTAGTTTTCACCAAAAACGTCTTCTGTGCTGTTTCTCATCAGCCGGATAACTTCGGTTGTCGGTGCAACCGCGAGTGTAATCACTGGCAAGAGCAAGTGTTGCATGGTACTGATAATCATCTCATTGCGATAGGGGGATTTTGATAACCAGGCATCAATGAGTGAGAAACCTGTCACAGGCTCAATCTGATATAGCAGATCAAAGCGACCGGAAACCGGTAGCCAGCCGAGATAAAGGGAAAAAAACAGGGTTAGTAATAACGCCAGCCAAAAAATTGGAATAGAAAACCCAACTAAGGCAATGGAAGTGATAACGGTATCCGCTGTTTTGTTACGCCACACCCCCGCAATAATACCCAGTGGAATACCGGCCAGTAAGGCAGCAGAGAAAGCCAGAATACAGAGTTCCATTGTAGCGGGGAATACTTCCCTGAGTTGTTCACTGATGAGTTCACCATTAATACTGGATACACCAAAATCCCATAGCAATAAGCTGTGGAAATAGAATGTATAAGCGTCAAACAGGGATGCTCCGCCAAGGGGAGCATTAGGCGTAAAGTAACTGAGGCTGAAACTTATCAGCGACAGGAAAAATAGCGTAATAATCAACAGTAGCAGACGACGGAGAATGTAAATAGTCATTTGTTGCCCTTCTGAGTCATCTAATCACTCTCTCTTTCCCGGTAAACACCGGCAAAAGAGGTATTCCCAAATGGGCTGAGTACCAGCCCTTTAATATCATAACGGTAAGCCTGCAAGCGCAAGGAATAGGCTAAGGGTAATACGGGTAATTGCTGTTCAAGAATTTGTTGAGCCGCATGATAATACTTAATTCGGGATAATAATTGCTGGTTAATCAAAGCTTGTTGCAAAATCTTGTCAAATACTGGATTACACCAATGGCTGAAATTTGTCTGTGAGGCGATTGCCGCGCAACTTAGCAATGGACGGAAAAAACTGTCTGGATCATTACTGTCGGTGGACCAGCCTGATAGCGTCATATCATGGGATTTATCCATTAGTTTAGTTTCCTGAAAGCGGCCCTCAACAGGTTTGATATGCATGGTAATCCCCACCTGTGCCAAATCAGCCTGGATCAATTCTGCCATTTTTAGTGGACTTGGATTATGAGACTGAGAAGCGGAAGGGACCCATAAGCTCAATTGCATCCCGTTCAATCCAAGGTCATTGAGCATTTTGCGGGATTTTTCCGGGTTATATTCTGTAATTTCAGCTTGATTATCATAAGCCCATGACGCCCGCGGTAAAATGGACGCGGCGGTTTCTGCTGTTCCATAATAAATGGATTGCATCAGCCGCTGGTTATTAATTGCGTAGGCAATGGCTTGTCGAACCTGTAATTTATCAAGTGGTGGTTTGTTGGTATTGAAAGCCAGATAAGCGATATTCATTCCTGGACGTAAAGTGAGACGCAGGCGGGGATCGTCCCGTAGGACTTTAAGCTGACTGGCCGCCGGATAAGCTAATACATCACATTCGCCAGTTAAAAGTTTGGACATCCTCCCTGTGCCGCCGGCACCGACATCAATAACGATTTGTTGCATCTGTGGCTTGCCTTTCCAATATTTATCATGGCGAATCAGACGGATAAATTGCCTGGTTCGATGATTTTCCAGCATAAATGGGCCAGTGCCGACAGGTTTCCAATCAATTTGCTCATGGCGGTTCATTCCATGCAATTGCTGCCCATATTCTTGTGAGAGTATTGGGGCATAATGAGTTGCCAAATGCCAAAGAAAAGAAGCATCGGGTTCGTTCAGACGAAATTCCACCGTATATTTATCAATTTTACGGATACTTTGGATAGAATCGGCTAACTGGAGGCTGTCAAAATAGGGATAATGCCCGCCATTGACGTAATGATAATAGTGTTGCTTATCAAATAAACGTTTAAAGCTAAAAATGACATCATCGGCATTCATTTTACGGGTTGGAGTAAACCAGCCTGTTGATTGAAATGAGACATTACGGCGCAAATAAAAACGGTATGTTGCGCCATTATCCAGCACCTCCCAGCGAAAGGCTAATTCGGGCCGCAGGCGGTAAGTATAAGGGTCTACATCCAATAGACGTTCATAGAGTTGTGCAGCCAGAGTATCAACCGTTAAACCGCTGGTAGTCAGTTGCGGGTTAAAGGTATTCAGGTTGCCATTAACGCAATAAACAAATCCTTGCTGCCGGATATCAGCCGGAACGCGGGGCTTTTTTTCAGGCGTAGACATTGTCTCTGCAATAGCCGGAGCTGAGAGGGATAATATGATCCAATAAATCAAACTACGCATATAAGGTATCTGTTATTAATTAGAATTGACACATTGTATCTCAATTAGCGCTTGAGCCCAAAAAAACCGGGCGATAACGATAATGAGAAAAATTCTCAATAAAGTGCTTTACAAATGGTATTGAGAAACATTATCATCTGTATCGCACTTCCGGGAAACAGCTTTTGTTATCCTAGGAAAGGCACGACATTGCTCACATTGCTTCCAGTGTTTTTTAGCCAGCTCGGGTGCTGGCTTTTTTTTATCTGTCATTCGAATCACTTATCACCTGTACTGATATTATGTTTCTTTATTAAGCCGCGCAATTGATGATAGGTCAGCCCTAGCTTTTCTGCCGCTTTTCTCTGATTAAACCTATTGGCTTTTAATGATAATTCTATTAATTGTCGTTCGCTGTCGTGTTGCCATTGTTTCAGATTAACCGGCAGGGAAGGCAGAGGCGGTAAAGATGAATCGTTACTATTATCAACATTGACGATAGAATGCGGCGCAGAAACGAATGGATTAATAATGATATTATCAAGTTGATCGAAATTTTCGCCATGACGATAAACCGAGCGTTCCACCACATTTTTCAGCTCCCGGATATTACCGGGCCAGTAGTAATTCTGTAACCGTTGTTTTGCCTGTTCAGTGAAGCCGGGAAATAATGGCAAATCCAACTCACGGCACATCTGAATAGCAAAATGCTGTGCCAGTAACATGATGTCCTGCTGCCTTTGGCGCAATGGTGGGATTTGAACGACATCAAACACTAATCTATCGAGTAAATCAGCGCGGAATTTACCTTCGGCTGCCATGGCGGGCAGATTATCATTGGTCGCGCATATCAATCGAACATCGACCTGCAATGGCTGGCTGCCGCCAACTCGTTCAAGATGCCCATATTCAATGACGCGCAACAACTTTTCCTGAACCTGCATAGGGGCGGTTGCCAGCTCATCAAGAAACAGCGTTCCGCCATCAGCACGCTCAAACCTTCCCTGATGCTTTTTTTGTGCGCCGGTAAATGCGCCGGCTTCATGACCAAATAGTTCTGAATCCAATAAATTTTCGTTCAGCGCAGCGCAGTTTAGAGAGATAAATGGCCCTTGCCAACGGGGAGATAGGTAATGCAGACGGCGGGCAATCAATTCTTTGCCTGTTCCTCGTTCACCAATAACCAGCACGGGTTTATTTAATTTTGCCAGAGCGGATACCTGCTCCAGAATTTCAATAAAGCTGTTTGCTTCACCTAACAGGTTTTCTGTAACTTCATTCATGGTTATTTTCGCTAATAATTGGTTATTATGACCACTCTATTTCGTTATAATAAAAAATCAAATAAAAAAATTTATTTATATTTCATGTGGATAAAACGAATAAAAAAGTTGGCACGACTCTTGATAGTATGTCATTAGCAGTACAACAAATCTGAAAATCTTAGTCAAAGAGGATAATTTACTATGGGTATTTTCTCTCGTTTTGCCGATATCGTGAACGCCAACATCTCTTCATTACTGGATAAAGCGGAAGATCCGCACAAAATGATTCGCCTGATGATTCAGGAAATGGAAGATACTTTGGTTGAAATTCGTTCAACTTCTGCGCGTACGCTGGCAGAGAAAAAACAGTTATCTCGCCGCATTATGACTGGCGAACAGCAAATACATGACTGGCAGGAAAAAGCTGAATTGGCGCTGAATAAAGACCGAGAAGATTTGGCGCGGTCAGCACTGATTGAAAAACAGAAAGTTGCTGCTTTAGTGGATACATTGAAGCATGAATTAACCATACTGGAAGAAACCCTTGAGCGCATGAAAGGGGAAGTCACTGAGCTTGAAAACAAACTCGGCGAAACCCGGGCAAGACAGCAAGCGTTGGCCTTGCGTCATCAGGCTGCCGCTTCTTCCCGGCAGGTTCGTCGCCAGTTAGACAGTGGTAAAATTGATGAGGCAATGGCCCGCTTTGAACAATTTGAACGCCGTATCGATCACATGGAGGCTGAAGCGGAAACTGTGAGTATGGGGAAACAAAAATCCCTGGATCAACAATTTGCTGAATTAAAAGCAGATGATGAAATTAGTGCGCAGTTAGCCGCAATGAAAGCTAAAATAAATGCTAATAAAGAACAACATTAAATACTGGTGCACTCAACTCACCATTAAGGAAAAGTGATGAGCTCTATATTTATTGGCATTCCACTGATTATCTTTGTACTTTTTGTTTTACCTATCTGGTTGTGGTTGCATTATAACAGCCTGAACTCAAACCAAAGTCAGTTGGATCAGAATGAAATTCAGCGCCTGGCAGAGCGCGTACAGCATATGCAGGCACGAATCAAAACACTGGAAGATATTCTGGATGCGGAGCATCCTGACTGGAGGCAATCATAATGTCGAATTATAACCGCCGGAAACTGTACCGAATACCTGAAAAAGGTAAGATTAAAGGTGTTTGCGCTGGATTGGCTTACTATTTTGATGTACCCGTAGGTTTAATTCGTGCAATAACTATATTGTCGCTGTTCTTTGGCCTATTTGGTTTAGTCGTTATTGCCTATATTGTACTGGTTTTCGTCTTGGATCCGGCTCCGGTCAGTTATACCGAAGAAGCCGGTTTTTCGGTACAGAAATTACTGAATGAAGCAGATTATCAATTGAAAGCGGGTGAGCTTCGTTTGCGTCAAATGGAACGCTATGTCACCTCAGAAACATTCAGTGTTCGCAGTCGTTTCAGACAGCTTTGATAGTAAGAATGGCATATTGCCTGGCCGACATAATAAAATTGTCGTAAGACTTACCATAGGACAGACATGAAACGGCTACAAAATGAATTAACTGCGCTTGTTAACCGCGGGATGGATCGTCATTTACGGTTAGCTGTTACAGGATTAAGCCGTAGCGGTAAAACAGCGTTTATCACATCTTTGGTTAATCAGTTACTTAATCTCCATAGCGGCGCCCGGTTGCCGCTATTTTCCGCTGTGCGTGATGGTCGTCTGCTGGGGGTGAAACGGGTTCCTCAACGGGATTTGGGTGTTCCTCGTTTTGCTTATGATGAAGGATTGACTGCGCTTTATGATACACCTCCTGCCTGGCCGACCCCGACACGTGGCGTCAGTGAAATCCGCTTGGCGCTTCGTTACCGTTCTGAAAATTCTCTGCTGCGCCATTTTAAAGAGACTGCCACGTTATATCTGGAAATTGTAGATTATCCCGGCGAATGGCTGCTGGATTTGCCGATGTTGGCACAAAATTATTTAGCATGGTCACGCCAGATGAATGGTTTATTGCAGGGACAGAGAGCTGAATGGGCAAAACCCTGGCTGGAACTGTGTAAACAGTGCGATCCATTGGCGCCGGCGGATGAGAATTTATTGGCTGCTATTGCTCAGGCATATACGGAATACCTGATTAAATGCAAAGAACAAGGATTACATTTTATTCAACCGGGGAGATTTGTTCTGCCGGGTGAAATGATGGGGGCTCCGGCTTTACAATTTTTTCCATGGCCGGATATCGGTCATATCGTTGAGTCACAGTTTGCTCAGGCAGATCAACATACGAATATCGGTATGCTGGGTAAGCGTTTTGAATATTACTGTCAGTCGGTCGTGAAGGGGTTCTATAAAGAACATTTTCTGCGTTTTGATCGGCAAATTGTGTTGGTAGATTGTTTACAGCCATTAAACAGCGGGCCACATGTGTTTAATGATATGCGCCTGGCGCTGACACAATTAATGCAGAGTTTTCATTATGGTAAACGAACACTTTTCCGCCGCCTGTTTTCCCCTTGCATTGACAAGTTAATGTTTGCTGCTAGTAAGGCTGATCATGTCACCGCAGATCAACATGCCAATCTGGTTGCTTTACTGCAACAATTGGTGCAGGAGGCCAGACAAAATGCGGCTTTTGAAGGTATCAGTATGGATTGTGTTGGTTTGGCATCGGTACGGGCAACAGAAAGTGGAATGATTGAACATCATGGTGAAAACGTCCCGGCGCTGAAAGGACATCGCTTGACAGATGGTAAATTACTGACATTTTTCCCCGGTGAAGTGCCACGAAGTTTACCTGGGGATAATTTCTGGCAAAAGCAGGGTTTCTGTTTCGAAGAATTCAGCCCCCGTCAGGTGAATATTGATGCGCCATTGCCGCATATCCGGTTGGATACCGTGCTGGAGTTTTTACTGGGAGATAAAGTGAAATGACAGATTCCCTGAAACCAAGAATTGACTTTGAAGAACCCTTATTGGAGCCGCAAGAACCGGTTTTAAAACCCGCTCAGATTTTTGATGGAAAAGACACGGCGAACTTCTGTCCTGCCTCGCTGGAGCTTGAGGCTGAAGAGGGGGAAGGACAGGTAGAAGGAATAGTGAATGCAGCATTGAAACCCAGGCGCAGTTATTGGCGTAAAATGGTCTATGGCGCTCTGATTTTACTGGGAATGAGTGTTATTGCTCAGTCTGTGCAGTGGATTTATCGATCATGGCAGCAACAGGATTGGATTGTGTTAAGTGTGGCTGCGGCGGGGGGCATGATAGTATGTGCCGGTATTGGTTCGGTGGTCAGTGAATGGCGTCGTTTTCACCGGCTAAGAATGCGTGCTGAAGAACGTGATACAGCGAGAGAACTACTGCAAAATCATGGTGTGGGTAAAGGCCGGGCATTTTGCGAAAAGTTGGCCAGTCAGGCGGGTATTGAGCCGCATCATCCGGCGTTACAGCGTTGGCAGGCTGCTTTACATGATACACATAACGATCGTGAAGTGGTGGCGTTGTACGGTAAATTGGTTCAGCCTGTTTTGGATTCTCAGGCAAGAGCTGAGATCAGCCGTTATGCTGCGGAATCAGCATTAATGATAGCCGTCAGCCCGTTGGCAATTGTCGATATGGCATTTATTGCCTGGCGCAATATCCGGTTGATTAACCGTATTGCTGCGCTTTATGGTATTGAACTGGGATATTTCAGTCGCATTCGGCTTTTCCGTCTTGTTTTGCTTAATATTGTTTTTTCGGGTGTTTCAGAGGTGGTGCGGGAAGTTGGGATGGATTGGTTATCTCAGGATATCGCGGCGCGTCTTTCTGCCAGAGCCGCTCAAGGGATCGGTGTGGGTTTACTGACAGCTCGGCTTGGCATTAAAGCCATGGAGTTATGCAGGCCATTGCCTTGGATAGAGGGTGATAAACCTAAATTAGGAGATTTCCGTCGCCAGTTAATCGCTCAACTTAAGAATATCCTGCCAAATAAAACTAAGAACACAGTTGATTAAATGATATACCCTTTAATTCTATACTAACGCACAAAATATCCAGATAACGGCGGAATTTTACGTTATTTTATTAAACCGTTTTATAGTTAATCTTAGAGTCTGTTTATTTTAGTGAAAGTTTCAAATGCTGTGTTATTTATTCCACTAAAAACCGGAGTCTTGTCAATTTTTACTGACAGAATGCTTCATATGAATAATAGTAGAGAGTAGTATTTAGAAAAATTATATGTATTAGTGTAAATAAGGTCAAAACAGATGCGCTTAGAAGTTATTTGCCATGATCGAATCGGGTTGACCCGGGAATTGCTTGATCTACTGGTATTACAGGATATTGATTTGAAAGGGGTAGAAATATCCCAAACTGGCCGGATTTATCTTAATTTTTCACCCGTTGATTTCAATATATTCCGTAGATTAATGGCAGAAATTCGCCGTATTAATGGTGTTATTGATGTTCGTACGGTCTCTTTTCTACCTTCGGAAAGAGAACACAAAGCGATGTGCGCACTGTTGGAATCTTTGCCTGAGCCTGTTTTTTCAGTTGATCTAAAAGGAAATATTGAGCTTGTTAACTCTGCTGTTTTCAAGCTGCTTGGCGTTAGTGAGGAAGAAATCTATCAAAAACCTATCGGGCAGTTTATCAGCGGTTATAACTTCACGCGCTGGTTTGAAAATAAAAATACCCAGCAACGTGTGGAAAGGATAACGTTCAAAGGTCTGGACTACCTGATGGATATTATGCCAATTCAACTGACTGACGAAAAGCAGCAAGTACAGTGTGTCGGCACTGTGATTATGCTCAAATCTGCTGCCCGGATAGGTCATCAGCTGAAGAAACTGACTGTCAATGATGGCGGTGAGTTTAGGAAAATTATCTCTGTTAGCCCAAAAATGGCTCAGATTATTGAGCAGGCCCGAAAAATGGCGATGTTGGATGCGCCACTGCTTCTGATTGGTGAGACAGGAACCGGTAAAGATATTTTGGCGAAAGCTTGTCATTTGCACAGTTTGCGCGGAAAACAACCCTTTCTGGGATTAAACTGTGCATCTATGCCGGATGATGTCGTAGAAAGCGAACTATTTGGCTATGCTGCCGGTGCTTACCCTAATGCCATTGAAGGGAAAAAAGGTTTCTTCGAGCAGGCCAATGGCGGCACTGTTTTGCTGGATGAAATTGGCGAAATGTCGCCACAGATGCAGATTAAGCTGCTGCGTTTTCTTAATGATGGTACTTTCCGCCGAGTGGGGGAAGAAAACGAAGTTAAAGTGAATGTCAGAGTCATCTGTGCTACACAGAAAAACCTGGTTGAATTAGTACAGCGGGGGGAGTTTCGCGAAGATCTCTATTATCGCCTTAATGTACTGACTATTATGCTTCCGCCTCTGCGTGATCGGAAAGCGGATATTATGCCGCTGGTGGAATACTTTATTGAGCGCTTTGCTGAAGAACAAGGGGTACCAAAACCTAAACTGTCCCCTGAACTTTCTCATTTTCTGGCTAGTTACAGTTGGCCCGGTAACGTAAGGCAGTTACAGAATGCTATCTATCGGGCATTGACTCAGCTTGAAAATATGGAGCTGGCTCCACGGGATATACAATTGCCGGAATTTGAAACAGAGATCTCTTTTAGTGAAGATGTATTCAATGGTTCTCTGGATGAAATCAGTAAACGCTTTGAACGCTCGGTGTTAACGCGTCTTTACCGGCACTACCCAAGTACTCGTAAACTGGCTAAACGCCTTGGGGTATCGCATACTGCGATTGCCAATAAATTGAGAGAATATGGCCTGAGCAGCAGGAAGCATTCCGCCGGGCATGAATTGGATAATGATGAGTGAAATAATGCCCACTTAAAGTGGGCATTATAAAATCAATGGATTTATTTCAGTGCCGCCAGTGCGCTGTCATAATCTGGCTCATTAGTGATTTCATCAACTAATTGGCTGTAAATCACGTTATCGTTTTCATCAAGCACAACGACTGCCCGGGCTGTTAGACCACTCAGAGGGCTGTTGCTGATAATAACGCCATAATCTTCAGTGAAAGTACCGCCACGCAGAGTAGAAAGAGTGACCACATTAGATAACCCTTCCGCGCCGCAGAAACGTGACTGCGCAAAAGGCAGATCGGCGGAAATGCACAGTACAACGGTATTTTCCAGGTCATTCGCTGCCTGATTAAATTTACGGACCGATGCTGCGCAAACACCGGTATCAATGCTTGGGAAAATATTCAGCACCTTACGTTTTCCGGCATAGTGGCTGAGAGAGACATCGGAGAGATCTTTGGCTGTCAGAGTAAAATCTTTCGCTTTTTCCCCTGATGTTGGGAAATGGCCGCTTACGGAAATATCATTGCCTTGAAATTTTACTGTTTGTGTCATAGTTTTCTTCCTCTGATAAATGAACCACAGCCTCCCAGTGTAGAAGAATAGTCGGCTCTTGCCCATCAAAATAGCACCTGTGAAGTAAAATTGTCTGATTGTGCCCCTTTGACAATGGTTTATAATTCGGTTCTGGAATAATTATTTTACATACAGGGCAGATTACCTTAATGCGCTATTTCAGCTTGACTTCATGTGCGCTACTTATCAGTGGCTCTTTTCTCATTGCTTCTGCCTTTGCTGCGGAAGTGCCTCCCGGTACTCAACTTAATGACAGACAAGAATTGGTACGTCATCTAAAAGACGAACCGGCATCTTTAGACCCGATTAATGCGGTGGGCTTGACGGAAGCTCAGGTTCAGCGTGATCTGTTTGAAGGGCTGGTAAATCAGGATGCGTATGGCAATGCCATTTCTGGCGTCGCGACAGCGTGGAAAACGGCAGACAACAAAACCTGGTTTTTTACGTTGCGTTCTGATGCCCGTTGGTCAAATGGGGAACCGGTTACTGCGGCGGATTTTGTGTATAGTTGGCAGCGATTAGTCACCCCGGTTAATACCTCTCCTTTTGCCTGGTTTGCCGCACTGGCGGGTATTGAGAATGCGCAGGAAATTATTGACGGAAAATTGCTGCCTGCAAAATTGGGTGTTAAAGCTATTGATAAGCATATATTACAGGTGACGCTAAACCGGCCTGTGCCTTATTTCCCCAATCTGACCGCGAATTTCAGTCTCTATCCGGTCAATAAGAAAACGGTAGAAAAATATGGGAAAGAGTGGATAAAGGTTGGTAATTTGGTGGGGAACGGTGCTTTCAAATTACACGATCGGGTTGTGAATGAGAAAATCGTTCTGACGCCAAATCCTTATTATTGGGATCATAAAAAAACGGTTCTGACCGAAGTCACATTCGTACCCATTAATCAGGAATCACACGCGACTAAACGCTATCTGGCTGGTGATCTGGATATTACCGAATCCTTTCCGAAAAATATGTACAAAAAGTTGCGCCATGAATTACCTGGGCAGGTTTATACGCCAGATCAATTGGGCACCTATTATTACGCCTTTAATACTCAACGTGCCCCAACCAATGATGCCAGAGTGCGCAAAGCGCTTTCTCTGGCAATTGACCGTAAAATCATTGCGGAAAGAGTATTGGGGACAGGAGAGAAACCCGCCTGGCATTTTACGCCAGATGTGACTGCGGGTTTCCATCCTATGATCAGTGATATGGAACAACACACACAAGCCGAGCTGGACCAACAAGCCAAGACATTATTACAGGCGGCGGGTTATGGTTTGAACAACCCACTGAAACTTTCTCTGCTCTATAATAGTTCCGAAAACCATCAGAAAATTGCTATTGCTGTCGCCTCTATGTGGAAGAAAAAACTGGGCGTACAGGTGAATTTGGTGAATCAGGAATGGAAAACGTATATTGATAACCGCAACACCGGCAATTTTGATGTTATTCGTGCATCTTGGGTGGGGGATTATAACGAACCATCCACGTTTCTGAGCCTGTTGACTTCAACGCATAGTGGCAATATTGCCAAATTCCATCAGGCTAATTATGACAAACTACTCCAATCTGCCCGTTTGCAAACGGATGATGCCCGGAGAAACGATGACTATAACAGAGCGGAACAGATGATTGCTGAACAGGCCCCTATTGCTCCGATTTATCAGTATACAAACGGTAGATTGATAAAACCCTGGTTAAAAGGATACCCGATCACCAATCCTGAAGATGTGGCTTATAGTCATACTATGTACATTATCAAGCATTAAAAATAAGGAGCTGGATGTGGAAACAATTTATGGTTCATCATTTAAAGATGCCGATGCAGTCTATACCTGTCAGTTTGATGGTCAAGGCGGAATGACACCGATAGAGATGAATGCATTAGCCACACCAGCTCAACCTTTCTGGCAACATCTGGATTACCGTAATCCCAAGAGTTATCGCTGGATAATAGAGACGGATTTATTACCTGAATCCGTTAAAACAGGGTTGGCTGGGGAAAGTTTGAGGCCGAAGATAATCCGTACCGGCGATGGTACGATGATTACGCTGCGAACAATTAATAACAATGAAAGTGAACGTCCCGATCAGCTGGTGGTATTCCGTATTTATATTAATTCTAAAATTGTTATTTCCAGCCGCCATCGTAAAGTTCATTCACTTGAACAGGTTTTGAGTGATTTGCAAAATGGCATCGGCGCGCAAACTACCGGGCACTGGCTAGTCGATATGGTTGATGCAATCACTGATGAAGTCGGTAATTTTATTGAAGATCTTCATGACAATCTTATTGAGCTTGAGAATATGATTCTGGAGCAGCGAATACCGGGGCGGGGTGGATTGGCCTTGCTGTGTAAACAATTGATTGTTTTGCGTCGTTATATGGCGCCTCAGAGAGATGTATTTGCCCGTCTTGCTAGTGAAAGATTACCTTGGATGAGTGATGAAGATCGTCGTCGGATGCAGGAGATTTCCGAGCGTCTGGGAAGGGAATTGGATGATTTGGATGGTTGCATTGCCCGTACCGCCATTATTTCAGATGAAATTACATCAATGATGGCAGATGCGATGAATCGGCGTACTTATGTCATGTCATTATTTGCAATGGTTTTTTTGCCAACAACATTCCTGACCGGATTATTTGGCGTTAATCTTGGTGGTATCCCTGGCAATGAATATTATTTGGGTTTTAGTATTTTTTGCTTGTTATTACTGGGATTGATTATATTTGTTGCCTGGTGGTTAAAGCGCAGTAGATGGTTATGAAAATTAAACGATGAACGTTGTTCTCCGTAATTGTAGTTTTTCTCACATGAGTCTTTATACAAAATAATTGCCCATTCTTGTGCCGATATTACTTTTTAATATCGGCATTTTTTATTTTTCATTGTTGTTGTAAGCAGAATAGGGAAATAGTAAATAAAAATGGCAATGAAAAAATTACCGCTCTGAAATATATCCGGAGCGGTATTATTAAGGATCACTATTTTACTTCGACAATATCCAGCCGTTCTGATTGATAGCTGGGTTGATCTTCTATATCAACGGCGAGTTGTACAGGTAATTCTTCGCGGTCAAAAGCGAGATCACCACCATCAATAACTTCACTTTCATGAGTGATATTTTTAAAATCGAACAGATTAAAATCACTGAGATGGGATGGAACGACATTTTGTACCGCGCGGAACATCGTTTCAATTCTTCCCGGATGGTGTTTATCCCATTCCCGTAACATATCTTTGATAACCTGACGTTGTAGATTTGGTTGTGAACCACAGAGATTACAAGGAATGATAGGAAACGCTTTGGCGGTTGCATAGCGTTCAATATCTTTCTCACGGCAATAGGCGAGGGGACGGATCACAATATGCTTACCATCATCACTCATCAACTTCGGCGGCATCCCTTTAAGTTTGCCGCCGTAAAACATATTGAGAAACAGGGTTTGCAAAATATCATCACGGTGATGGCCTAATGCAATTTTAGTTGCGCCCAACTCGGTCGCGGTGCGATATAAAATGCCCCGACGCAGACGGGAACAAAGAGAACACGTTGTTTTACCTTCGGGTATTTTTTCTTTCACAATGCCGTAAGTGTTTTCTTCAACAATTTTATATTCGACACCCAGTTCATCCAGATAAGCGGGAAGGATATGCTCAGGAAAACCTGGTTGTTTCTGATCCAGATTAACTGCAACAAGTGAGAAATTAACCGGAGCGCTTTTTTGCAGATTTTGCAGGATGGACAACAAGGTATAGCTGTCCTTACCACCGGAAAGGCAGACCATAATACGGTCGCCTTCCTCAATCATATTGAAATCAGCGATGGCCTGACCGACATCACGGCGTAAACGTTTCTGTAATTTGTTCTGGTTATATTGTGCTTTCTGATCCACCACGGACGCTCTGTAAATAATGTTTAAATGGAATTTAGGGGGGAGAGTATACCATTTTTATCACCTGGCACCTTAAAGAGTTTGCGGTGGATTTTGCTCGTTTCTACCCGTTAATGTTGATGAATTAACGGTTTTCTCTGTTATAGAAGATAAGGATCACACCTTCAAATTGACTGTGGGTGTTCTGTATTTACATTTATATAAGATATTTAACTGTTTTTTACAATTTTATCATTGAAATGCCAAAAAAGTAGTTCAGAACGAAAGATTAAGCAGAAATATGGGATAAATAGTATGGCAAATGACAAATAAAGCCTTTCGCTAATATATAACTCGATAATCTTATCTATTTTTTCTTATTTATTTTTTAAATGACTATAAATATAACGAGAAAAAGAATGGAGGAAATATAAGAAATAAGCAATATGATAAAAGCGATTCTGTTTATGTTAGTATCTTGTTGAATACTCAACATATTTTATTCGATTTTAGTTGTTAGTTTAAAAGATAAAAGTATTTGTAACATAAACCCATTACTATTGATATAAAGAAAAACACAAAACTTATATTAATAGTAATGAAATATATTTTTATCCAATGAGTTAAGCTGGAAGGTAAACTTTGAATAAAGTCGTAAGATTCTTGGTACATGTATTTACTATCAGGTTTATTTATTCTCATTCTTTTTCCTGTTAATAACATGTAGAAAAATACAGCAACTTGAAACTGACCATAAACACCTAGAAAACGGCCAATATTCACGCCTGTCGACAAACAAAGCCCTTTTTCTATATATAATTCAATAACTTCATCCATTTTTTTCTGATTTATTTTGTAAATGATTATTGATATAGCAAGAAAAAGAAGAAAAGAAATATAAGAAATAAGTAAGATGATAAAAGCGATTCTGTTCATATTAATGCTCGATTGAATGTTTAGTTATAGTTAAGCGTATTTTTCAAATAGGTATATTGCCATTGTTATAAGGATAAATACCCCACTTATATTAATGGTGATGAAATATGTTTTTATCCAACGGGTTAAATTGGAGGGTAAACTTTGAATAAAATCATAAGATTCTTGTGGCATATATTTACTATCAGGTCTATTTATTCTTATTCTTTTTCCTGTTAATAGCCTATAGAAAAATACGGCAGGATAAAACTGACCTTGAATACCCATAAGGTGACCCATATATGCTCCTGATGACAAACAGAATCCTTTTTTCATATATAATTCAATAATTTTATCCATTTTTTTCTGATTTATTTTATAAATGATTATTGATGTAATCAAAATGAAAAAAAATGAAAAAAAACATATGGTCATTATCAAATTCAATATGCTCATAGTTAATTACCTATAAACAAATCTACAATAAATTCAGCAGCCCTTTCGCCACCTTTACTGCCGATATAACCACCAGACAAGCCTCCTCCCGCCATACAAAGTCCAATGGCTAATCCATCAGTTGCAATTCCAAAAGCAATACATGCCGCACCTGCTGCTATACCGCTATAATACCCTACAGCCATTCCCACTCCCGTTCTGCCAGCAAATTTACTATATTCCTTAACTGCCACTTTTTCACATTTTCCTGATTGTCCGTAATTACAGGCATCAATAACTTGTCCAGTGGTATCAATAAAATCCAGACCGATCGCAATACGACCACCATACTTCATCCATTTAACCATTTTTTCACCTTGGATAATTGTTTGACTATATCCTTTTATTGCCCCAATCCCTGCTTTATCCCACATTTATATAAGATATTTACTGTATTTTACAATTTTATCATTGAAATACAAAAAAAAGTGGTTCAAAGTTAAATTTTAAGCAGAAATATAGGGTAAGTAGTATGGCAAATATGATTTATGTAACGATAAAAGGTGAAACGCAGGGGCTTATTTCTCAAGGATGCTCAACTCTGGATTCTATTGGTAACCGGTATCAGAATGGGCATGAAAATCAAATTATGGTACTGCAATTTAATCATGGCTTGACTGTTGCGCAGAATGTCAATTATCAGCCGGTAAACTTCATTAAACCATTAGATAAATCTTCACCATTATTAATGATAGCGGCGGCTAATCGTGAAAAACTGGAATTGACATTTGATGTTTATCGGACCTCGCAAATAGGCTCACAGGAACTTTTCTATTCCATCTTGCTCACTGGGGCAAAAATTTGCGGTTTAAATGTTAATTATCCGCATGTTGTTAATGATAATAAAGGACAACCGGAGGAAGTTGTTTCAGTTCAGTATGTTAACATTACTTGTCGGCATTATATGGCAGGAACATCAGGATATTGCATCTGGGATGAGATGGTTTATTGATAACTATAATTTATACGCTTAGTTTTTAGTTAATAACTAGGCGTGTTTTTTGGAATAAATATATTAATATAAAGAAGTTGTGGTTATTGTAATCCTAATTATGAAATGTAATTTATATTTTTAAGTTTTTGATTTATTTTGTAAATGACTATAGATATAACGGGAAAAAGAATGGAGAAAATAGAAGAAACAAGTAAAATGATAAAAGTGATTCTATTCATATTAACCTTCTGTCAAGTGTTTAATATAGATAAGTATCTTATTTAAATAAAAACATTATCATTATTATAAAGAAAAAGAAACCACTGATATTAATGGTGATAAAATATATTTTTATCCAATGAGTTAAATTAGAGGGTAAGTTTTGAATGAAATCATAAGATTTCTGGTACATGTATTTGCTATCTTTTTCATTTATTCTCATTCTCTTACCGGTTAGTAATTTATAGAAAAATACAGCAACCTGAAATTGACCATAAACGCCTAAGAACCGGCCTAATTTCACGCCTGCTGACAAATAAAGCCCTTCGCTAATATATGATTCAATAATTTCATCCATTTTTTTTGATTTATTTTATAAATAGCTATTGATATGATTAAAAAGAGGAAGAAAAAAATAACGGAAATAATTGTTATTAAGTCTGATATGTTCATAATAAATTTTCTGTAAGGAAATTTGTAAAAAGTCCCTAACTGAAAAATTGCCAGACATATTTATCATATGTAAGAAATACTATCCCAATAGCGAAAGACATTAAGCTAATAGTGATAGTTATCATGTAAATTTTTAACCAATTTGTTGTTCTTTTTGGTAATTTCTGAATAAAATCATAGGATTTTTTATACATATATTTACTATCAGGCTCATTTATCCTAATTTTTTTCCGGTTAATAACATATAGAAAAATACAGCGACATAAAATTGACCATAAATACCTAAAAAATGACCCATTCTTGCTCCCGCTGACATATAAAGCCCAGCTTCCGTATATAATTCAATGATTTTATTTATATTATGCTGGTTTATCTTGTAAATAGCTACTGAAATAATGAAAAATCCAATAAAGGAAATATAAGAGATAACAACGACAAGAGGAATTATTTTGTGCATATTAATATCTTATTGAATTTTCAATATATTTTAGTTGGGTTTGGTTGTTAGTTTAAAAGATAAGAGTATTTGTGACATAAACTCGTTATTAATGATATAAAGAAGAATGCAAAACTTATATTAATGGTAATGAAATATATTTTTATCCAGTGAGTTAAACTAGAAGGTAAACTTTGAATAAAATCATAAGATTCTTGTGGCATATATTTAATGTCAGGTCTATTTATTCTTATTTTTATTCTTTTTCCTGTTAATAGCCTATAGAAAAATACGGCAGGATAAAATTGACCATGAATACCCATAAGATGACCCATATATGCTCCTGATGACAAACAAAATCCTTTTTCTATATATAATTCAATAATTTTATCCATTTTCTTTTGATTTATTTTGTAAATAATTATTGATATAGCAAGAAAAAGAAAAAAAGAAATACAAGAAATAAGTAAAATGATAAAAGTGATTCTATTCATATTAATATCCTATTGAATATCTAACAGATTTCAGTTTAAAATTAATCGTATGTTTTAAATAAGTATATTGCCATTAATATAAAGAAGAAGGCTCCACTTATATTAATAGTGATGAAATATATTTTTATCCAATGAGTTAAATTAGAGGGTAAGTTTTGAATGAAATCATAAGATTTCTGGTACATGTATTTGCTATCTTTTTCATTTATTCTCATTCTCTTACCAGTTAGTAATTTATAGAAAAACACAGCAACCTGAAATTGACCATGAACGCCTAAGAACCGGCCTAATTTTACGCCTGCTGACAAATAAAGCCCTTCGCTAATATATGATTCAATAATTTTATCCATTTTTTTTTGATTTATTTTATAAATAGCTATTGATATAATTAAAAATAAGAAGAAAAAAATAACGGAAATAATTGTGATTAAATCTAATATATTCATCATTAATCTCCTATAAACATATCTGCAAGGAATCCCATAGTATTGTCAAGTGTATAGCTACCTATGGCCCCACCCGCTAAACCGCCCCAACTATGCAGAGTCCTGCAACTAAACCCCCCGTTGCAGCCCCAAGAGCAATACATGCGGCCCCTGCTCCTATACTGCCCATATATCCTCCAAGCATTCCCCCTCCTGTTCTACCAGCAAATTTACTATATTCCTTAACTGCCACTTTTTCACATTTTCCTGATTGTCCGTAATTACAGGCATCAATAACCTGTCCGGTGGTATCAACAAAGTCCAATCCGATCGCAATACGGCCACCGTACTTCATCCATTTAGCCATTTTTTCACCTTGGATAATTGTTTGACTATATCCTTTTATTGCCCCAATCCCTGCTTTATCCCATTGATGAGCAATGGCTTTAGTTGACAACTTTAGCGCATGTTTTAAGTTAGGGTGTTCTTCGATTTTTAAAGAAAGTCGTCCAATCTTATTCAATAGTCTCTTTAAGTTACCCATAATCTTCTGTCTTTCTAGATAAAAATCGGGGCTGGCATACTTCCGATTTAGCCCATTTAAGCTATATTCTTTCTCATAAAGAGACTGTAACTTTGACAGGTTTTTATTAATTTCAGAAAAATAGCTTCCACCCAGTGATGAAGTGGTGCCGATAAGCGTTCCTCCCTGATCCAGCAAAAAGTGAAACAGACCAAAATGACGATGCAAAAATGCGGCATATTCATTAGGCAAGGTCGAAACGGATTGGTTTATTTCATACTGGGATTGCTTTAATAGCTGCATTATATGCGGAGGATTATAAGAATCGGGATCGGCAACAAGTAGAATCTGTCCCGGTTTCAGATACCGGTTATCGGCATTCAACTCCATAAAATACCGGGCCGCTTTGCTATTCGAATGGCTGAACAGCAAGCTTACCTGAAAACTTAATCCTCCAGGTTGTTGTACTACACAGAAACCGGGTTGAATATTCCTCTCCATACTATTTTACCCCTCAAAGCGTGTTGAAATAAGATTGCTCGAATTCAGACAGTATAAGTTTCTTTTAGTTCCACAATGATCGCCTAATCAGATAATAGGATTATTTTTAATTTATAAATATATCGGCGCTTAATTCCCTGATGCTATATTTTCCCAAGTGATGGTAAAGGTTCTCGTGCTGAATGATTTTGGTCTGAATCGCAAAACTGGAAGCTATCATTAGCACTTTTCCATATTTCTTGTAGAATCTTTCCAACGATCTTCCTGTCATCAGGATACTTCTGCGGGCATGCTGTAAATAATATCCAAATTGGATTTAGGGAGCGAAATATATCATTTTTGTTACGTTACTCTTACCAGAATTTGTGATAGATTCAGCCCGTTTCTGTCTATTAGCGTTGTTCAATTTATGTTTTTTTGTTATAGAGAGTCAAGTTATGAATGGATTTGTATATTTAGCAATGGCAATTGTTGCTGAGGTTGTGGCAACCGCTTCATTAAAAGCTTCCGATGGGTTTAGTAAATTATTCCCTTCTATACTGGTCATTGTTGGATATGGCATTGCTTTCTGGGCATTATCTCATGTAGTTAAAGTTGTGCCATTGGGAGTTGCCTACGCGATATGGTCTGGCCTTGGTATTGTGCTGGTTTCTGTTGCGGCGATATTTTTATATCAGCAGAAGTTGGATTGGGCGGCTATGTTAGGTATGGCGCTTATTATTGCGGGCGTTATGGTAATAAATTTGCTTTCTGACAGCAGTGCACATTAATTAATGATGCTGCATGGTTTTCCCTGAATTGTTTTTCGGAGAAGAGATATGTTAAATATCGACGATAAGAAGGGATTCAATAAAGTTTTTCTAGGAGCGCTACTCTTTAATTTTACTTTATTGGCTGGCTGTAGTAGCCAAACAGGGAAAACAGTTGTCCAATATCAGGCGATACAATATTCTCAGCCAGAAATTGGTCTTGGAATTGATGCCAGAGCAACTTGTGTTTATGCAGGTGGTACACCTGCATTAGCCGTACAATTAAATGGTACAAAAACACCGGTTTGTCAGTTAGTGAATGGCAAACGTTGTGATGAAAGGGCGTTATTGCAAGGTTCTTGCGCACCCATTTAAAGTCGGACGAGCGGGCTTTTTGCTTTGTTGTATACTCTTTCATCGATAATGTAAGCAAAAATGTTTATGTTCTCTTGTTTTTATAAACAAAAATGTTTATTTTTGTTTTAAGTTAAACAACAGGAGAGGAGGTAGTGAAGCAAAGCGAATTTCGTAGATGGCTGAGATCTCAGGGAGCAGAATTTAAAGATGGTACAAATCATCTGAAGATTTTCCTGAATGGCAAGCAAACAACAATGCCACGGCATCCCAGTAAAGAGATCCCCGAACCATTGAGGAAATTGATACTGAAACAACTTGGCATTAAATAATAAAACTGGCCCAAAAATGGGCCGATTATTCGCTGCGCTTGACTAAATACACTATGCGATATCCGGTGAAATTTGAACACGATGAAACGGGATGGGCGGCCATGTTTCCCGATATTCCCGAAGCGTTAACCGGGGGTGAAACAAGAGAAGAAGCGCTAAAAATGGCGCGGGATGCTCTTGTCACTGCGTTTGATTTTTATTTTGATGATCAGCGTGAGGTGCCAATGCCTTCTAGTGAAGGTGAAGCCTTTGTTGATGTTCCGGCAAGTGTTGCAGCGAAGGTGTTGTTGTTAAATGCAATGCTGCAAACAAAAACGAGTAATGCAGAGCTGGCGAGAAAATTAGGAACACGTCCGCAAGATGTTCAGCGCATAGTTTCTTTACGCCACAGCACGAAAATTGACACTGTAGAGAACGCGTTAAATGTTCTTGGTAAGAGATTGGATCTTGCCATCACTTGACAATCATTTCGTATCATATTGTTATTCACAGGCTGCGTATTGCGTGGCCTTTTTCTTTTCTTACACCCGTTAAACGGGATTAAAACCCCAACGGGAAACTCATAGACAAGAAGCCTGAAATCTGGATTTTTAAAGCAAATCAGGCAACTGTCTGTTATGAGCAGGAACATGCCGTTGGGATTACTGTGGTAGGCACCTTTAGGCATGATTCTGCGAGTATATTTGATTCACCAGCCAACGGTTTTAGCTTTTGAATGGGGCATTATTTACGATTAAAAAATTGGCTGATCAATACTAATACAGCAACAACCAGATAAGCGGCAAAAATACCGATTAACCATTGTGGCATCTCTAATGATAGAAATTGCCATTGTCTTGCTGAACAGTCACCGGAGGCTTCAAACACCGAAGGGATCCACTGGTTTAATGCCAGCCATGAGGGAAAGTTTACAAAAAAATCACAAGTATTAAATGGGGAAGGATATAACTGGATCATAGTATGTTCCCATGCCAATTGCAGGCCACGCCAGGCACTGTAGATCCACAAAATAATAGCCAACCAACGTAACGGTGTTTTTGGTGCGATCGCACCCAGTAATCCCGCGCCTAACACACCAAACAGAGCAACCCGCTCATAAATACACATCACACAGGGCTGTAATTTCATCACGTGTTGAAAATATAAGGCTGAACCTTCCAGTATCAAGGCAGTAAACGTCATTAACAGCCATGCGTTTCGTCCTTGGGAATAGTGGTTTAAAAAGCGCATCATGTCCTTTTTTCCATGCAGAATAAGATAAATAATCGAACGCCTATTTTGCCGCCTAAAGTGCAACAAAAAAAGTCAATTAAAGTAAATCTGTTTTTTCGGGTAAAAAATAAAGCCGGATTGAGCATAATCAGCGCTCAATTCGGCATGGGTAATAACGTTATGAAATAAATTTATTGTTGGTTATGGCAAAGCGATTAAACCCCAATGAACCATGATGTCAGTCATCGGAACTAACAGAAACTCTACACATAATAAACCGACCAGCGTCATCACGATGGTATAGGGCAATGCCATCATGACCATTCGACCATAAGACAGACGGATTAAGGGTGATAACGTTGAGGTCAGCAGGAACAGGAAGGCGGCTTGTCCGTTGGGGGTTGCAACAGAAGGCAGGTTCGTACCGGTATTAATGGCAACAGCCAGATATTCATATTGTTTATGTGAAATCAACCCTTCTTGCATAGCAGCCTTGGCTTCATTGATATAAACCGTACCAACAAACACGTTATCTGACACGGCTGAGAGCATGCCATTAAACAGATAGAACAGAGAAAGCTGAGAAGTTTCTGAAGATTGCAAGACGAACTGAATAAATGGCGTAAACAGTTGTTGGTCAACTATCACTGCAACAATGGAAAAGAAGACCGTTAATAATGCCGTGAATGGTAATGCCTCTTCAAACGCTTTGCCCAGCGCGTGTTCTTCCGTGATACCGCAAAAAGAGGTAGTCAGAATGATAACTGACAGACCGATCAGACCAACCTCTGCTAAATGAAATGCCAGAGCGATAATTAACCATAGGCCAATCAACGCCTGAGCGATAAGCTGCGCTTTTTCCTGGTGGGTTCGTTTTGCGCTGGTTTTTTTATCATAATTTTCCAGTACTTGCCGAACGCGCTCCGGCAATTCTGCACCATAACCGAATAACTTAAAGTGTTCGACCAGAAAACAGACCAGCAGTCCACAGATAAAAACAGGCAAGGTAACCGGGGCCATGCGAATAAAGAAGGTGACAAAATCCCAGCCAACACTTTTGGCGATAATCAAATTTTGGGGTTCTCCCACCATGGTCATCACACCACCGAGCGCAGTCCCTAAACCGGCATGCATCATCAGGCTACGTAAAAAAGCACGAAACTGTGCGAGCGTTTGTTTCCTTTCCTCTGCATCAATATGACGATCATTATTCGGTTTCAGCGCATCATGCTGATCAGAGATAAAATTGTTATAGATAGAATAGAAGCCAAGGGAAACACTAATAACTACCGCGATAACTGTCAGGGCATCAAGAAATGCCGAGAGGAATGCACTGGCTAAACAAAATGCCAAGGCAAGCATCCGTTTGGATTTTATGGATAGAAGAAGTTTAGTGAACGCAAATAATAATAACTGCTTCATGAAGTAAATCCCTGCAACCATAAATATCAGCAGCAGAACAACTTCCAGGTTATTAGCAATTTCATGACCAATTTGTTGAGGTGAGGTCATACCGATAATGACCGCTTCAATGGCCAACAGGCCACCGGGTTGTAACGGGTAACATTTAAGCGCCATTGCCAAAGTAAAGATGAATTCGACAACCAGCAGCCAGCCGGCAACAAATGGGTTGATGGTGAAGAATACAAGTGGGTTGATGATAAGAAAAGCAATGATAGCCAACTTATACCAATTCGGCGAGTTACCGAGAAAGTTTTTTATCGCCGCTTTCCGGATATTGGTTTCCATGGTAATTAAAATTCCTCTAAATTCGTAAAGTTGTGTTCTCTAAACAATAGTACGCTTTAATACAAAATATTTTAAGGGAGATGAGGCACAGTTAAACAATTTGTGTGTTTTTTTCGTGACCGTTTTTGTGGTTTCTAGACTAGACAGCTATATTGGAGGAGCGCATTCTGATATAATTTCATCTATTATTAGTTGAAAAATTCACGTTGGAATAACAAAAATATGGTCATTAAGGCTCAAAGTCCCGCAGGTTTTGCGGAAGAGTATATTATTGAGAGTATATGGAATGGTCGTTTTCCTCCTGGCTCTATTCTTCCGGCAGAACGTGAATTATCTGAGTTGATTGGTGTAACAAGGACTACCCTGCGTGAGGTATTGCAGCGTTTGGCACGCGATGGTTGGTTAACTATTCAGCATGGCAAGCCAACAAAAGTGAATAACTTTTGGGAAACATCAGGTCTTAATATTTTAGAAACACTGGCTCGTCTTGATCACGATCGCGTTCCTGAGTTAATTGATAATTTACTGGCAGTGAGAACGAATATTGCCGCAATATTTATTCGCACAGCTTTTAGGCATAATCCAAGTCAGTCATTGGAAGTGTTGGCAAAAAAAGAGAATGTGGAAGATAACTCAGAGTCTTTCAGCGCTCTGGATTATGATATTTTCCGTGGTTTGGCTTTTGCTTCAGACAATCCAATTTACGGCCTTATTATCAATGGGTTGAGAGGGTTGTATACCCGTGTAGGGCGTTATTACTTCTCTAATCCTGAGGCCCGCAAATTGGCATTAAACTTTTATCAGCAACTGGCGATATTATGCCGGGATAAATCCTATGATAAGGTCATGGAATGTGTACGTAATTATGGTAAAGAGAGCGGTATCATTTGGCACAGTATGCAAAGTACGATGCCAAGTGATTTAGCTGAAGTTTGTCGTTGATATCTCGTTAGTATTTTTACTTAATGCCAAGTCTTAATCCAATTCATTAGTTTCAAATCAAAACTATTTTGAGCTGACCCGGGGCAGAATGCGCTGCCCCGGGAATTTTGTTTCTTTTTTCCCCTCATCTCAAGGCAATCATCAATATATAAATTTCAGAATATTATTCCGGAATTGTGGATTTTTATTGAATTTTTATTTTGATTAATTGATGGTTATTGGTATCTTGTGGTTGTTTAATTGATTCATCATTTTTCGCTGAAAAAATAAGAATAATTACTGAATATTCAATAATTAGCATGCGATATAAATCTTGATTTTTATTTTAATTTCATCATCTTAGTATCAGTTTTTGTAAATTGCTTGTGTATAAGCAACAAATATTCTTGTTGCATAAATGTAATGTTATTGTGATCTAAATCATAAATTTAGATTATTGATGTTACCGATGATTGTCCTATATTGGTTTTTTTTAGACAGCATATTATGCTTAGCTAAATTTTTAATCATCAGGGGACCATGATGAAAATCCTTGTTTTAGGTAGTGGCGTTATTGGTGTAACCAGTGCCTGGTATTTGGTACAGCAAGGTCATGAAGTAACCGTTATTGATCGTCAGGGAAGTGCGGCGCAGGAAACCAGCGCGGCGAATGCCGGTCAGATCTCGCCGGGATATGCGACACCGTGGGGAGCGCCAGGTATTCCACTGAAAGCCATTAAATGGATGTTTCAACGTCATGCTCCGCTGTCTATCCGCCCTGATGGTTCGCTGTTTCAATTGCGCTGGATGTGGCAGATGCTGCTCAATTGTGATGCAAGTCACTATGCAATCAATAAAAGCCGGATGGTACGGCTGGCAGAGTACAGCCGTGACTGTATCAAACAGTTAAGGGAAGATACCGGTATTCAATATGAAGGTCGCCAGAGGGGCACTCTTCAATTATTCCGCACCAATAAACAGTTTGATAATGCGATGAATGACATCGCGGTTCTTGAACAAGAAGGTGTGCCTTATAACCTGTTAACGCCAGATAAGTTGGCGACAGTTGAACCGGCATTGGCCCGTGTCGCTCACAAATTGACGGGAGGCTTACAATTACCAAACGATGAAACAGGGGATTGTCAGCTTTTTACCAAAGAATTGGCAAAAATGGCAGAAGCGGCTGGCGTCACGTTTCTGTTTAATAAACAGGTCAAACAGTTGCTGGTGGAAGGCTGCCGTATTACGGGCGTCCAGTGTGAAGATGGCGTCATGACGGCAGACAGCTATGTTGTTGCGATGGGAGCTTATTCCACTGAACTGTTGAATGGTATTGTCAAAATCCCGGTATATCCATTGAAAGGTTATTCATTAACTATGCCTATCGTAGATGCAGAACGGGCTCCGGTTTCGACTACGTTGGATGAAACATACAAAATTGCGATTACCCGGTTTGACAATCGTATTCGTGTTGGCGGCATGGCAGAAGTTGCGGGCTTCAATTTGAATGTGCCTAAAGCACGTTGTGAAACACTGAAAATGGTCGTGCAGGATCTCTACCCGGGGGGGGGCGATATTGCTCAGGCTAATTTCTGGACGGGCTTACGGCCCATGACACCAGATGGTACTCCCATTGTTGGTCCGACTGAATATAACAATCTCTACCTCAATACAGGGCACGGCACATTAGGGTGGACAATGGCATGTGGTTCCAGTCAGCTACTGGCGGATCTTATTTCAGGTAAGAAGCCTTCCATTGCCTCTGATGATTTGTCAGTATTCCGTTATGTTAATGGTTTTAATAAGAAATTTAGGCCGTTAGGCCATCAATTGCACATTGAACTGAGGGGCTGATATGCCACGTCCGATTTCGGCAACGATCCATCTTGATGCGTTGAAGAATAACTTGGCTATTATTCGTAATAGGGTCGGTAATAGCAAAATCTGGGCTGTAGTTAAAGCAAATGCTTATGGGCATGGCCTGCGTTGTCTATGGCGGTATCTCGATCAGACAGATGGATTTGCCTTACTTGATTTTAATGAGGCAATTTTATTGCGGGAACAGGGTTGGCAACGGCCTATCTTGCTGTTGGAGGGTTTTTTCAAACCAGAAGATTTGTCGGTAATTGATCAATATCAGTTGATAACAGTGGTACACAGTCATTGGCAACTTAAAGCAATCGAGATGGCCAATTTGAGCAGGCCAATCGATATTTATCTAAAATTAAACAGCGGCATGAATCGATTGGGTTTCCCTGCGGATCAATATAAAGAGGTTTTATCGCTGGCAAGGAGTATCCGGCAAATTGGACGAATAACGTTGATGTCGCATTTTGCGAATGCAGATAATAAGGAAATTGGCGTTACTGAACAATTTAACATTATTAATTCAGTCAGTCAGGGCTTGGATATTGCTCAATGTTTGGCTAATTCAGCCGCTTCTCTGTGGTATCCGCAAACTCACAGAGATTGGGTACGTCCCGGTATTGTGCTTTATGGCGCTTCTCCCAGTGGAAAGTGGAAAGATATTGCGGATATTGGGTTGAAAGCCGTGATGAGTCTGCAAAGTGAGATTATTGCCATTCAGCATCTCAAGGCTGGGGAAAAGATCGGTTATGGCAGTAAATATACCGCATCAGGCCCTATGAGAGTCGGTACTGTTGCCTGTGGTTATGCTGATGGTTACCCCCGCAGAGCAATGACCGGAACACCGGTTATTGTCGATGGCGTCAGAACTCAGGTGTTAGGGGCAGTATCAATGGATATGTTGTCAGTAGATTTGACGCCTTGCCCGCAGGCCCAAATTGGCAGCCCTGTCGAATTGTGGGGGCAAAACCTGCCGGTGGATGATGTGGCAGAGATCCTTGGAACGATTGGTTATGAATTGTTGTGTGCACTGGCGGATCGGGTCCCGGTATCTCTATGTCGTTAAATACTTGGCAGGACGGTTTTACTCTGATTGGGGGAGTGATAAATAATAATTTATTTCTGGTATTATTCAGAAAATAAGTTATCGATTTCTCTAAATTAATATATCTGTTCTTCACATATAATCTGTATGTTTTCGTTAAGAAAATTAAGCATAATTTAGACATATAGTGCTTTTTGGACAAAAATACTATGTTATTCTTGGAAATAAGGGAGATGATCTTTTACACTTACACTTTATAATAGCTAATCGCATAATTGTTTTATAGGAAATAGTTAATAATGATCAACAAAGCAAAAGTTCTAGCGGCAGCCATCACTTTTTGTTTTTCTTCATCGGTAGTTTATGCAGGGCAGTGGTCAGTTGGCGTATCTGTTCTGGCTCAGTCGCCCCCTTATAAGGGAGTAAAGAGTGAAGATAAAGTGTCACCTGTTCCAATGGTTAATTATGAAACTGACAATTTCTATTTTCATACTTTAGCTGCTGGGTATTATTTGTGGAACGAACCGAAAGATAAATTATCTTTGGATGTGTATTATTATCCTCAAAGTTTCAGCCCAAAAGACAATGAAGATAAGCAGCTGAAAAAGCTGGATAAACGTCGCGATACCATGATGGGTGGTTTTAGTTATAGTCATATTGAAGATTGGGGAACGTTACGCAGTTCTTTTGCAGCGGATACTTTAAGTAACAGTAAAGGGATCACGGTTGACTTGGCTTATTTATATGACTTTGAAATAGGGAGCTTGTCATTACAACCAGGGTTAGGCGTGGTCTGGAATAGTAAAAAACAAAATCGTTACGAATATGGTATTAAAGAGCGTGAATCACATCGTAGCGGGTTGGAAAAATATACTCCAGGTGATAGTTGGACTCCTTACCTGGAATTATCTGCCAATTATGAATTTAACCAGACATGGTCTGCATTTATGATGGGGCGCGTTGAATGGCTACCGTCTGAAATTAAAGATAGCCCAATGGTTAATAAATCATATTCAAGTATTGTCTGGACAGGTATTACATATAGTTTTTAATTACCCGAAACGATAATACCGGATAGAGACTGAATTCATCGAATTGTATTCAGTCTTTTTTGTGGTTTTTTTTGAGATATTTACTGATGGTCTTTCCGGCAACGAATGACAACCGAAATGCGGGCTGGGCTATCATTTTTGGCAATTAACGGTTTATTGATACGAGCTGTTTCTACACAAATCATATTTTTGTAACCTTCATCACACATGTCTTTCATATTATTCGATAATTTAGCACCGGGATTCCAGCATACAACATCACTGTGATGGTAATGGTGAATTTCAATTGTCCGTTTCAGTGAGATAAGTGTGCAGGGCGCAGGTTGCCTGATAATCACCATAGGCTTCCATAACGCATGTTATAAACAGATTAAAACAAAAGAGCCGCCAGAAAGGCAGCTCTTTTCAGGCAAGGTGATGACTCAGTTATTTAGAGATGTGAGTGATGAGATCCAGAACTTTATTAGAATAACCTGTTTCGTTGTCATACCAGGAAACCAGCTTCACAAAGTTGTCATTCAGGGCGATACCGGCTTTTGCATCAAATACAGAAGTCAGTTTTTCGCCATTGAAATCGTTAGATACAACGTCATCTTCGGTGTAACCCAGAACGCCTTTCAGTTCGCCTTCAGCCGCGTCTTTGATGGCATCACAGATTTGCTGATAGGTGGCTGGTTTTTCCAGACGTACAGTCAGGTCGACAACAGAGACGTTAGGAGTAGGAACACGGAAAGACATACCCGTCAGTTTACCGTTCAGCTCAGGGATAACTTTACCTACTGCTTTAGCCGCACCGGTAGAAGATGGAATGATGTTCTGAGCGGCGCCACGGCCGCCGCGCCAATCTTTTGCAGAAGGGCCATCCACTGTTTTCTGCGTCGCAGTGGTTGCGTGAACAGTGGTCATCAAACCTTCGACGATGCCGAATTTGTCATTGATAACTTTAGCCAGCGGCGCCAGACAGTTAGTGGTGCAGGAGGCATTGGAAACGATGTCCTGGCCTGCGTAAGCTTTGTGGTTAACTCCCATAACAAACATCGGCGTGTCATCTTTGGATGGGCCGGTCAGAACCACTTTTTTTGCACCTGCGATAATGTGCTTACGTGCAGTTTCATCAGTCAGGAAGATACCTGTTGCTTCTGCAACAACATCAACGCCCACTTCATTCCATTTCAGGTTAGCTGGATCTCTTTCTGCTGTAACACGGATAGTTTTACCGTTAACAACCAGGTGACCGTCTTCTACTTCAACAGTTCCTTTGAAGCGGCCGTGAGTTGAATCGTATTTCAGCATGTAAGCCATGTATTTTGCATCCAGCAAATCGTTGATTGCGACGATTTCGATGTCTGAACGTTCTTGTGCAGCACGGAAAACAATACGGCCAATACGACCAAAACCGTTGATACCTACTTTGATAGTCATAGTGTTCCACCAGCTATTTTTTAGTGAATTAAAAATTATTACTAAAGTTACCAAAACCTTGCCAGCCGTCAAGCGGAATCGTGTCAATAGTCGAAAAACATCGACCTTGAGTACACCATTCAGACGCTTTCTATACGGTACCAGCAATCGATCCGCCCATCATTATCGGGGCATAGACAGATATTGAAAGTTAATCGGTTAGATATGCGAGTCACATCACAAATAGTAGGATAAACATCTTCAATTAACCGCTTAAAATAAATTCCACTGATGCAATGTTAATCTTTTGTTATTATCATTTGATTTTATTGAAAACATGAGTCTTATTAAGGTGGTCGTTATGGCTAAAAATCCTGATGTTTCCCTTTATACAGAGCTTACTGATATTCAGCGTCATGTTACCCAGTATGCAGGGACGGAACCGCCATTTTCGGGGAAATTGCTACATAATAAAAAAAGTGGCGTGTATCATTGTCTGTGCTGTGGGCAGCCGTTATTTATGTCTGATACTAAATTTGATTCTGGCTGTGGCTGGCCGAGTTTTTACCAGCCTGTCAGCAATGATGCGATACTGTATCTTGATGATAATAGTTATAATATGCAGCGTATTGAAGTTCGTTGCCGCCATTGTGACGCTCATTTGGGGCATGTGTTCCCTGATGGTCCGAAACCAACAGGAGAACGTTTTTGTATCAACTCGGCTGCGTTAAGTTTTACTGATGAAAATACAGGTGAGAAAACAACAGGTTAGACATTTTTATCATTGACGGCATCGCTGTTAATTTATGTAAGAAAAATCGTTTCAGCTAATTCTGAAAAATAATAATGAGGAAATATCAATGGAACTGGATGATCTGTTATCTGTAATGACGCCAGAAATATATCAACGCCTGGTTCAGGCAGTCGAACTGGGTAAATGGCAGGATGGCGTGCCTCTAACTGTAGAGCAGAAAGAAAATAGCCTGCAAATGATTATGCTATGGCAAGCAAAGCACAACCATGAACCTGAGCATATGACAATCGGTACTGATGGTCAGTTGGTGATGAAGAGTAAACAAGAACTGAAAGCGGCCTTTCAGTCTGAAATGGTGGCAACATTTAAGCCATAATCTTCGCAAGATGGCGATGAAAAGGCTGAGTTTGTTGAACTCAGCCTGGTCTTGATTGGTATCAGAAAAGGGCGCTTTCTAACTGGGCAAGTTCTATCAGGATCGCGCCTTGCGTTTTTATCTCTTTGAATGCGGATTGGCTGTCACCTGGATTGAGGTTAACCCCCCGACAACCATCAGTGATTACCCAGGTTTCATAACCTAATGCCAGCGCATCCAGCGCGGTAAACTTCACACAATAATCAGTGGCGATACCAATAATAAACAGGCGTTCAATTTGTTCTGTTTGCAACCAGTCGTCAAGCTGGGTTTTACTCTGGTGACCGTTATCAAAGAAAGCGCTGTAGCTGTCGATCTGTGGATTTTCGCCTTTGTAGAAAATCTCAATAATGGCCTGCTTGTTCAGTTGTGGATGGAAATCAGCGCCATGTTGCCCCTGAACACAGTGTTCCGGCCACCATACTTGCGGAATACCGTTCAGTATACCGATATCGCCGATCTTCTGACCGGAGTTAACTGCGAAGCTCATATGTTCAGCAGGGTGCCAGTCTTGAGTGGCAATAATGCTGATATTGTGTTTCAGACAGATATCAATTGCCTGATTTGCAACATCAATGACGTGCTCACTCTCTTTTACGGCTAATGCACCGCTAGTACAGAAATCGTTCTGTAGATCAATGAGTAATAGGGCTGTTTTCATCTCTTTCTCGGATTATTTATCGACATAACTTAATTCACCACGTAAATTTTGTTGCATTAAATAACGAATTTTTTCACTGCTATAGGGTTGACTGAGTAAATAGTGCAACTTAGTTAAAGTTGCTTCAAAGGTCATATCGTAGCCACTGATAACACCGGCTTCAGCCAGAGCATGACCGGTTGCGTAACCATCCATGTTTACCCTGCCAGAAATGCACTGGGTTAGATTGACAACCACAATCCCTCTCTCTGTTGCCTGTGTTAGCTCTTTCAATAAGTCTGGATGCTGCGGCGCGTTGCCGACGCCATATGAGCGCAGGATTAAGGCTTTAACCGGTTGCATTAAAATATTGTTCACAACTTGACTGGAAAGGCCGGGATAAATGGTTATCACGCCAATAGGCTGATGGGTGATCTGATGAGTGATAAATTCACCATGATTGGCAGGGGCCGGACCTGTATTGAAGGTTTTGATGTTAATACCCGCTTCCATCAATGGGGAACAGTTTGGTGAGGCAAAGGCATCAAAACCGTCTGCATGTGCTTTGACCGTCCGGTTCCCACGGAACAATTTATTATTGAAAAACAGGCTGACCTCATTAACGGGGTAGTTAGCGGCAAGATAAAGCGCATTCAGCAAGTTTGTCTGCCCGTCAGAGCGCAGTGCTTCCAGTGGGATTTGTGATCCTGTCACAATCACCGGTTTACCCAGATTCTCAAACATAAAAGAGAGAGCGGATGCGGTAAATGCCATCGTGTCCGTGCCATGCAGGATCACAAAACCATCATAATCATCGTAATTTTTCCGGATATCATCAGCGATGAGTTGCCAGTCTTCTGGGGTCATATCAGAAGAATCAATCAGTGGTTGATGCTCACGGATGGTGAATGTCGGCATTTCAGACCGGTGGAATTCGGGCATTTTGGTGAGCTGGCGCTGTAAATGCCCGGAAATGGGAATATATCCCTGAGATGAGCGTTGCATCCCAATTGTTCCGCCAGTATAGACGACATAAATAGATTTCTTCTGCATGACTGTACCTCGTAAAAAGATCAACTGGATTATAGGAGTATTACAAAATAAAAAAAGCCTGGCAGGGTATCTGTCAGGCTAAAAACGTCATTAATTACGTTATCACCAGGATCATACCGGGGAATTTCAGCGGCATGTTTCTGCTAATGTCATGTATTATGATGGTTTTTTAACGAATATCTCCGCAGTTTAAACAGAAAGCATAACGATTTTGTGGATCATTCAAATGGCGATAGAACTCAGCTTGCTGTTTTACTGCCTGAGTGACCGGCGTCAATGGTGCGGGCAGCCATGCCTGAATCGCTTCCGGCACGATAGCTTGAGTGGTTGCCGTCAGTTGGCTCATCAGCAACTCACTGAATGACATTTCCGGCTGCATCCAATCAAGTTCAGGATGATCTAATTTTGCCAATTCAGCTGCTTTGACAACCGCGTTGTCGAAATCACCTAATTGGTCGACCAATCCATTGGTTTTAGCGTCATTACCAATCCACACATGCCCCTGAGCAATGTTATCGACCTCTTCTGATGTCTTATTGCGTGAGTCAGCAACAAGGTCAATAAAGTTCTTATAGCCGTTTTCAATATTAAGCTGCATCAGCTCTGAGAACTCTTTACTAAGCCCTTTAGTGACAGAAATACCCGCCAGTGGTGTTGTGGAAACGCCGTCAGTGTGGATACCAATATGATCCAGACTGTTTTCATAAGTGGCAATGACACCGAAGATACCAATAGAACCGGTCAACGTACTTTGGTTTGCAATGATGTAATTTGCGGGGGTGGAGATCCAGTAACCACCGGATGCAGCCATTCCACCCATAGAAACAACGACCGGCTTATTCGCTGCACGCAGAGCGGCCAGTTCGGTGCGGATAACATCGGAAGCGCTAACGCTGCCTCCAGGACTGTTTACCCGCAGAATAACGGCTTTGATATTATTATCCAAACGCGCTTGACGGATCTGAGCGGCGGTTGTATCACCGCCAACCATTCCTGGAACCTGTTGACCATCAACGATCGCGCCCTGCGCTATAATAACGGCAATATTGCCCTTGGATGATGATTTATTTGCCAGCAATTGTGGCGCGTAATCATAAATACTGATGGCATTGAAATGTCGGTTTTTCTCATCCCAGCCAAAAGCTTTTGTCATTTCACTTTCAATGATATTGCGTGGAGCGACATAATCGATCAGTTTGCGTTTAAGTGCATATTGGGCATTGTCGCCGCCGACAGTACGCAGGCCGGCAATTATCTCATCCGCGCCTGGGAATACCTGATGAACAGAAAGTTTGCGGTTAGCGGCGATAGTATTGAGGTAGTTGTGCCAAAGACCGTTGACCCAACGGCTGTCAGCTTCCCGTGCCGCCGGAGACATATCATCGCGCATAACCGGTTCGACGGCTGATTTATACGTCCCGACCCGGAAAATATGTGTGGTGACTTTCAGCGAATCCAGTAGGGATTTGTAATAGAGGTTATTGGTCGAATAACCATAAAGACCAACCGCACCTTGTGGCGACAGATAAATTTTATCGGCAAAAGTGGCCAGATAATATTGAGGCTGGTTGTAGTTATCACTGATCGCGTAAACGGGTTTGCCTGAGGTTTTAAACTCATTAATCGCTTTACCGATATACTGCATCGATGGCTGGTCAGCGCCGATGAAATCGTCAAGTTTCAGCACCAGTCCTGTGATTTTGTTATCGGTTTTTGCCTGACGAATGGTATCCACAATATCAAACAGAGAATTCTCCTGTAATTTATTGCCGGATGAACCAAACAGTTCACGTCCCAATTGATTCAATGGGTTACGGCTGGAAACTTGATCCACAACAACACCAGTGAGATTGACATACAAGGCTCCCCGATAACTGTCCACCGCTTTATTAGGCTGTTGATAAAGCATAAAGCCCCCAGCAATCACCAGGATAATCAGGATAAAAATCAGGTTTGAAATAACTTCCCGAACAAAATTCAGCAGTCGCCAACTCCATTTAAATAATCTTGCGACCCACTTCCATAAAATACGCATATCATCTCCAAAGATAGGATCAAGTAGGGCTATCCTAATGACCAGACATATAAATGTCAGCTTCAAATAGTGTCAAATTGTCCGAAAAGGCCGCTTTTGGGCTTTTATTCGTTAACAAATAAACAGAAAATGTTAGCTTATAACAAAATAGCTTATTCAGGAGAAAAAATATGAAAGCATTAGAGCTCTTGTTGAACCGACGTTCAGCATCACGTTTGACAACACCGGCGCCTCAAGGTGAAGCATTACAGAATATTCTGGCTGCGGGAATGAGAGCGCCAGATCATGGCGCATTACGGCCGTGGCACTTTATTGTCATGCAGGATGAGGGTATTGATCGGTTTAGTCAATTACTCCACCAAGCTGCCGTTGACAGTAATCTGGGGGTTGAAGCGGAAGAAAAAGCCAAAAGCGCGCCTTATCGTGCGCCATTAATTATCGCTGTTCTGGCAAAGGTGATGGAGAATGCCAAGATACCGGAATGGGAACAGGTGGTTTCTGCCGGCTGCGCGGTGCACGCGATGCAAATGGCGGCAGTGGCGCAAGGGTTTGGTGGTATCTGGCGTACGGGTTCATGGACTGATGATGATACGGTGCGTACTGGTCTGGGTTGTAATGAGCATGACAAGGTAGTAGGTTTTCTCTACCTTGGAACGCCTGTTTTGAAAGCGCCGGGCAACGTTGCCACGCCAGATATGACTAGTTTTGTCAGCTACTTCTGACCGGAGTCTGTTATGTCAACAGAAGTTCGCCTTACCCAGTACAGTCACGGTGCTGGGTGCGGTTGTAAAATTTCACCGAAAGTTTTGGAAACCATTCTGCATAGTGAGCAGGAAAAATTTCTTGATCCTCACTTACTGGTGGGTAATGAAACGCGTGATGATGCGGCGGTTTATGATATTGGCAATGGTACGGGCATCATTAGTACGACCGATTTCTTCATGCCGATCGTTGATGACCCGTTTGATTTTGGACGGATTGCCGCGACAAATGCTATCAGCGATATTTATGCAATGGGCGGTAAGCCCATTATGGCGATAGCGATTCTGGGATGGCCGATGGATAAACTGGCGCCGGAAATTGCCCGCAAGGTGATTGAAGGTGGCCGGGCTGTTTGTAAAGACGCAGGAATTTCACTGGCGGGAGGACATTCTATTGATGCGCCTGAGCCTATTTTTGGTCTGGCTGTAACCGGTATCGTTAATATTGATCGGGTGAAACGGAACAGTGCAGCGAAAGCCGGTAGCCAGCTATTTCTGACAAAGCCGCTTGGCATTGGGGTATTGACTACGGCGGAGAAAAAAAGCTTGTTGTTGCCTGAGCATCAGGGCGTCTCGGTAGCAACCATGTGCCGCCTAAATAAACCGGGGGTTGATTTTGCCGAAGTTGCGGGTGTTACAGCAATGACTGATGTGACCGGGTTTGGTCTGTTAGGGCATTTGAGTGAAATTTGTCAAGGATCGGGTGTCCGGGCAACTCTCCATTTTGCAAAAATTCCTAAACTGCCGGAAGTGGAATCTTATATTGAAAAAGGGTGTGTTCCGGGAGGCACTGGGCGTAATTTTGACAGTTATGGTCATCTTATTGGTGAAATGACAGCGCTTCAGCGTAACCTGTTATGTGATCCGCAAACATCAGGCGGCCTGTTGTTGGCCGTTCTGCCAGAAGCGACAGATGAAGTGAAAATGATTGCACGATGTCATGGCATTGAACTGACCGCAATTGGTGAGTTGTCTGAGCAACAGTCAGGCAGAGTGCTGATTGAGGTTAATGAATAATATCCATGCGGCTTTTTATTGCAGAAAAACCAAGCCTGGCCAGGGCGATTGCTGATGTTTTACCGAAACCGCATCGCCGTGGCGATGGCTTTATTGCTTGTGGGAATAACCAGTTTGTGACCTGGTGTATTGGGCACTTATTGGAGCAGGCGGAACCTGATGCTTATGACAGTCGTTTCGCTCGTTGGTCACTAGTTGATCTTCCTATCATTCCGGAGAAATGGCAGTTAAAACCGCGGCCTTCTGTGGCGAAACAGCTTAACGTCATCCGGGAGTTGCTGGGAAAAGCAGAGGAAGTGGTCCATGCGGGCGACCCGGATCGTGAAGGGCAACTGCTGGTGGATGAGGTTCTGGATTTTTTGAAATTGGATGGTGAAAAGCGAAAAAATGTTCGCCGTTGCCTGATAAGTGATCTAAATCCACAAGCGGTTACCAGAGCTATTGACAGGTTAAGAGATAACCGGGATTTTATCCCGCTATGTGTTTCCGCTCTCGCCAGAGCTAGGGCTGATTGGTTGTATGGTATTAACATGACCCGGGCTTATACCTTGCTTGGACGCAATGCGGGGTATCAGGGTGTATTATCTGTCGGGCGGGTTCAGACTCCTGTGCTGGGGTTAGTAGTTCGCCGGGATGAAGAGATTGAGCATTTCGTACCAAAAGATTTCTTTGAGGTGAAAGCGCATATTGTGACGCCAAAGGATGAGCGTTTTACCGCGCTCTGGCAGCCAAGTGAATCTTGTATTGATTTTCTGGATGAAGAAGGGCGATTGATACACAGGCCTCTGGCTGAACATGTTGTTGCCAAAATCACCGGCCAGCCGGCCTATGTGACATCTTATCAGGATAAACGGGAATCTGAAGTTGCTCCTTTGCCGTTTTCATTATCTTCGTTGCAGATTGAAGCCGCTAAACGTTTTGGCCTGAATGCGCAGCAAGTGCTGGATATTTGCCAGCGATTATATGAAACGCATAAGTTGATTACTTATCCCCGTTCTGATTGCCGTTATTTGCCTGAAGAGCACTTTGCCGGGCGCCATGCGGTGCTTAATGCAATATCTGTTCATACAACAAATCTGTTGCCGCAAGCATTACTGGAAACAGACAGAAAGAATCGTTGCTGGGATGATAAAAAGGTTGATGCCCACCATGCAATTATTCCTACGGCACGAAGTAACCATATAAATCTGACAGACAACGAGGCTAATATTTATGGTTTGGTTGCCAGACAATATTTGATGCAATTTTTCCCAGATGCCATATTCCGTAAATGTATTATTGAATTGGAAATTGCTGGCGGCAAATTTATTGCTAAAGCGCGTTTTCTTGCTGAGGCAGGTTGGCGCATATTGCTTGGCAATAAAGAGCGTGATGAAGAAAACGACGGAACGCCATTACCGGTTGTTGCTAAGGGTGATGAATTATTGTGTGAAAGGGGAGAGGTGGTAGAGCGCCAAACTCAACCGCCAAAGCCATTTACAGATGCAACTATCCTCTCTGCTATGACGGGGATTGCTCGTTTTGTGCAGGATAAGGAATTGAAAAAAGTCCTTCGTGCGACGGATGGGCTGGGAACTGAAGCAACACGAGCCGGCATTATCGAACTGTTGTTTAAACGGGAGTTTCTTTATAAAAAAGGGCGTCATATTCATGCAACGCCTGCGGGTAGGGCCCTTATTCATGTATTACCTGATATGGCTGCTTTACCGGATATGACAGCCCATTGGGAGTCCCGGTTAACGCAAATCAGCGAAAAACAGTTCCGTTATCAAGATTTCATGGGGCCGCTTGAGGAGACATTGCAGCAATTAATTTGGCAGGCTAAACAGAACCGTAATTTAAAAGCTTTTCGTGATTTGCCTCCGGTTCCGGTTAAAGAGAAAAAGGGGAAAAAAACAAAATCGACAAAAAATGCTAAAGCAGCTGCGCCGTAGGGCGCAATTGCTACGTTATTTTAAAAAAATGGTTGATATTCGGCGTTAACAGAATATCACATTTCAAATTCTACCCAGACAGGCGCATGATCTGACGGTTTTTCCATTTCACGGATTTTATAATCAATACCTGTCGCAATACAGCGCTCCGCTAAGGGGTGACTAGCAAGAAGTAAATCTATACGTAGCCCACGATTATCATCAAACCCTTTTGATCGATAATCAAACCAAGAAAATTGGTCGTTACATTCAGGATTCAGATTCCTGAATGTATCAACCAAACCCCAACTTTTCAGGCGATCCATCCAATCTCTCTCTTCTGGCAGGAAAGAACATTTACCTGTTTTTAACCAGCGTTTTTGGTTGTTTTCACCAATGCCGATATCCAGATCCGTTGGACTGATATTCATATCCCCCATGATAAGCACTTGCGATTGAGGCGATAAATTTTGTTCCAGATAGCTTTGCAGGTCCTGATAAAATTTCTCTTTTGCAGGAAATTTCACTGGATGGTCACGGCTTTCTCCCTGTGGAAAATAGCCATTAATGACTGTCAATAGCCCGTGTGGGGTTTCTATATCAGCCATGATAATACGGCGCTGGGCATCTTCATCGTCCCCAGGAAAACCACAGCGCACAACAACAGGATTCTGGCGTGTTAACAGAGCAACGCCGTAATGGGCTTTCTGACCGTAATAAAACACATGATAGCCAAGTTTACTCACTTCTTCTAAAGGAAACGCCTCATCATGAACTTTTGTTTCCTGTAGGCCGATAACATCGGGTTGATGTTGCTCGACGATCGCAGCTAACTGATGGGGGCGGGCACGTAATCCATTAATATTAAAAGAGATAAATTTCATCTTTTACAGCCATCCAGTGAAAAGACACAAGAACAATAATAACAGATGGATCTTAAAAAGTAACTATTGACAATGGTTAGGACGAAATAGTAACGGAACCCCTAATATTATAATTAATTGTGAAAAATATAATAATTTATGGTGAGAAAACACTGAGGTTAGACCGTTTTTATCTCTAGTGTTACAAAAATTGATTACTGAAAAATGTAGAACCCTATCCTAATCTTTGATAGAAAATTGAGCTCGTTAGTAATGTTTATATTTTCTAATGGTTGATTGGTTAAGATTAATTTTTGAACCATGATAAACATGAATAATAGAGTTTATTGAGCCACCTATGTATTGAACATAAGCTTTTTTTATGTGGTATATGTTTGAGAAGTATTTGTTTTTTTTGTACAAAATTTACGCCTTCACAGTATCGAACTGATTTAGCTGTCATTTGGTGAAGGCTATTTCAAAGAAATTATTTTAGCCACAAGTTATATAGGAACGGTGAATTATGTTTTTTTCTCGTAAATTAGAAGCATTCATGGCAGTGGTGGAAAATGGTTCTTTAAGTAAAGCGGCAAGAGTGATGAACCGTACAACTCCTCCAGTAGCTAAATCAATCAAAGACTTCGAAGCAACATTAGGGAAGCGCCTTTTCAAAAGGGAGAAATTTGGGATGAGTCTGACTAAAGATGGTTTAGAATTATATAATGATCTTAAAGATCTTTATTTACAAGAAAAAGAAATAACTAAAAAACATATCAGTGGTAGTATATGTAACATAGTTAATATTTATTACGATTGGGGGAAAAACAAACACCTAATTTATTTATATAAGGCAGCTGATAGAAATAGCTCCCAAGTAAATATATTCCGGTTTAGTTATGATAACATTGAAGAAATAGTGGATTATGACGGCAACACCCTCATTATGAGCTCAGAAAAGATACTAAGTGACCGTTTTAGTCTTATTCGTAAAATAAAAGGACCAGAATTGGGAATTTGCTGCCGAAAAGAGTTATTAGATATTGCTGGCGGTGATGTAATGCAATTACTAAAAAATAATACTTGGTTATGTGATCCTGTGCTTTATAAAAGCAGTTTCATTAAAAACTTGGAAGAAGAAGTTATTCAAAGTGGTGGCAAAGTGAATATGCGCCAGATGGATAATATGGGGTGCTGCATGAATTTCATTTATTCAAGAGACTATATTTTCATTACAGATTCTCATCCTGATGAATTGGAAGGAGGTGATGCTTTAAGTTTTGTTCCTATTGAAAAACCGGGTGCAGCAAACCACTGTTATATTTATAAGTCTAAATCACATTCAAGTGTACTTAATCGTTTTATCGATTCAGTAAATGATATGAGTTAAATTTATTCTACGCGGAGTAGATTATTGTAAGCTCCGCGTTGTTGTTTTGCGGAGATGATGATAGAAAATTTTCATTGTACCCAGATGATAAAATTATATTTATTATTTTTTGTTATACCTAGAATAATTTTTTATGGTGGTAGGGAAAGATAGACTGTTTCCTCGCCTTTTGGACTAACACACTATAAGCACTACGCTGTTATTTTGCTTTGCTTAATTCGAGCCTTATTCGAAGTGCAAAACATCCTGCATGTGAGTGCCATGTAATCATAGAGATAAGTGATACATGATTTCTAAGCCGGGGTTCTCCCGGCTTCAGGCTTTCAGGATGGCTACAGCCTTTCCTGGTGATCCCCTCTTTTACCACAACCTTGCCTTATTGTTTCAGCCACGGCGTTGCCGTGTTCCAAAAAATGATGTTCGCCCCCAGGTAGTTTTCAGTGAAATCAGCAAACTCCTCCCGAGTGAAGGGTTTTTTGGTTTTTGGGTTAGTGTAGGTCAGATTTGGTTCTTGGACTGCCATCGCGAATAAATCCAGCTTGCCTTTGTAACGGTTGAAAAAGGGATAGGTGTTTTTCATCTGTGCGGATTGATATGGCAAGATATCAGGGCCCCCTAGGCCGATCTTATTTTTCGACGCGAAATTAAATGGCCGGGACATGTATTGATGATCGTTATTCCGTTCACATGGACAGAAGTTAACGTATTGCACCCCGTAGGATGTTTTGAATAGCAACCCAGCCATAACCTTGTTCTTTATTTTCACCGGGATTATCAACTTGCGCAACTAAACCACCTTGATATTTCGAGTTCTGTTGAAGATAAAATGGGATATAGCGGGCATCCTTCTCAAAAAAGCGATCCTGAATCTGGATATACCCAAGAAACTTCAAGATGCAGTTTTTAGCACCTGAAAATGGTCGTTAATTCTAGACATCAGCGAGTCCGCTATATCCGGTAGCGTTGTGGTGAAAAATTTGAAGACGTTGTCTCGAAATTCATGTTTATCAGCGAAATAACGGTTATTTCGAACCTGCTCATTCATGACCTTCCATAATCGTTCTATCGGGTTTAAATTTGGGCTGTATGGCGGAAGGTAATGTAATTCAATATTGCTAACATAAGCCCACTCCTTAACAAGATGAGCTTTGTTGTAACCCGCCCCATCCACAATAAGATGAATTTTTTGATGATAGTCAGGATAAGACTTTCTTATTTCATTGAAAAAACAGCAAATATTGTAGTCATTGAGGGTTTGATATTCCTGGAACACCGTACGACCAATGGCATTCAGGTTGAGCGCGCCCAATATATTCAGGCGAGTCCGGCTTCCTGTTGTCTTGACGGTTTTTTTCTCGCCTTTTCGCATCCAGCCATAACTGAGTTTGGTGCCTTGAGTCGGGTGAACAGCGTCAAGAAAAAGGATGGGTTCGTCTTTCGCTGTGACTTTAAGATTCTCATAATATTCAATAAATTGTCGCTGTTTTTCTGCGTCGAATTTATGAGGGACGCCACAAGGT